>JACDBR010000190.1 GCA_013694825.1 Solirubrobacterales bacterium | reverse complement strand
GTACGGCAGCGAGCAACAGCCGAGCTCGCCGCCGCTCGCCGGGTACGAGCAGCGATCCGGCGGCCTCGGTCGCGGCGAGAGGATCGGCACCGCGAATCAGCGCGTCGCCGGTCGATGGGATACCGCTGAGCAGCCCGGCGACCGCTCCAGCCGCGAGGCCGTCGATGAGATCGTCACGGCTCGCCACTGGTGGCAGGCTAGGCGGCGGCTAGGGTCCGCGATCGATGCGCGACCCATGGGGGCTTAACGAGCGACTGTTCGCCTGGTACTACCCGAAGCTCGTCGCGCTCTCCGAGAACGCCGGCCAGCGCGAGGTGCGGCGTGAGCTGGTCTCCCACGCGAGCGGACGGACGCTCGAGGTCGGGGCGGGCAGCGGCCTCAACGTCCCTCACTACCCCGCCGCCGTGACCGAGCTGGTGCTGAGCGAGCCCAGCTCGCACATGCGAAAGCGTCTGCGAGCGGCACTCGCTGACGATCCGCCCCCGGTCACCGACTGGCGAGTCGAGCCCGCCGGCGCCGAGCAGTTGCCGTTCGCCGACCAGAGCTTTGACACGGCCGTGCTCACCTTCGTCCTCTGCTCGGTATCCGATCCGGCGCGCTCGATCGCCGAGCTATGTCGGGTGCTTCGCCCAGGCGGTCGGCTGCTCTTCTGCGAGCACGTCCACGCCGGCGAGGGCACGCTGCTCGGCCGGGTCCAGGACCTGGTCGAGCTGCCCCACCGCTACCTGGCGGCCGGCTGCCACCCGAACCGCCGCACCGAGCGCCTGCTCGACGCCTCTGGGCTCGAGGTCACCGAGCTCGAGCACGGCCGCATGCCGCGCTCGATCCCAACCGTCAGGCCGACGATCGCGGGCCTGGCCCGTCGGGCCCAGGAGCAGGCGGCCTAGCGATGGAGATCCTCCTCCTGCTGGCGCTGCTCGCGGCCGGCTACGTCCTCTTTCAGCGCTCGCGTGGCGTCGAGCCGGGATCCTCGGGCTTCGGCCGCGTCCTGACCGGCTGCCTGGGCTTTGGCTGCCTGGCGACCCTGATCGTCTTCGTGGTCTCGATCGTCGTGCTCTACCTGGTCTTCCAGTGGCTCGCGGACGTCGATCTCTCGCTGCTCGGTCTCGACCCCGACTCGGGTGGCGACCAGCAGGACGGCCCCCGCCCCGGCTCCGAGCGGATCAGCTAGCCAGCCCTCGAAGACCTGACCGCAACCCCGAGTGCGGCACGCAAGCGGCCTCCCAAACCGTCCAAACCCCTCAAGACCTGCCTGTGGTGAGGCGAGGGAATGGACATGGGACGTTCTCGCGCCACCGTCCTGATGCTCTTCCTGGCGGTTATCGGGACATGGTCGCTCGCTGTCCGCTCAGCGGTCGAACCGCAGCGCGCTGAGGCTGCGCAGGCTGATCGCATGACCACCGCGCCCGATCCCTCGAGCGCGCAGGCAGCTCGCCAGGCGCTCGTCACCAAGCTGCCGGCACCCCGCGTTCGCGGGACGAAGCGGGCCGGCTACGGCGAGCCCGAGCCAGAGCCGCGGCACGAGACGATCTGGGTCCGCGAGGGCCAGAGCGTCGAGCTTCACGCCGCCCCCGGGGGAGCAGTCGTGGCGAGCGTCGGTGACACGACTGAGTTCGGATCCGCCTCGAGCTTCTCCGTCATCGAGCGAAAGGGCGACTGGGTCGGCGTCCCGACCGCCGCGCTGCCGAACGGCCAGCTCGGCTGGATCGAGCTCGACCCCGCCCGCGTCGGCGAAGGCTCGACCGAGATGTCGCTGGAGATCGACCTATCCCGCCAGCGCGCCGAGTTGCTCGACGGCGATCGCACGATCCGCGCCTTCACGGTCACGATTGGCGCGCCCGACTCGACGACGCCTATCGGGCGCTTCTCGGTGACCGACGAGCTGACCAGCGGCCTCAACCCCGTCTACGGCTGCTGCGCCATCGCCCTCGCCGCGACTCAGCCCAACGTCCCGGCCGATTGGTCGGGTGGCGACCGGATCGCGATCCACGGCAGCCCGGAGGACACCGCCGGGGGCGCGACGTCGAACGGCTGTCCGCACGCGAAGGCCGCCGACCTCCAGGCGCTGATCGCCGAGCTGCCGCTCGGCGCGCCGGTAGTGATCAAGGCCTGAACGGCTTCATCCGCCGGCAGGCGGTCGAGAAGGGTCGATCACGAGAGCTCGGCTGGCCGACGAGCCGACCGAACCGGCCTGGTGCCCGTAGGCTGGCCGCGGGGGCAGGGTGACCGGGGAACGAAACAAGCAGATCGTCGCTCGCTTCTACGAGCAGGCGATCAACGACCGCGACCTGGAGGCCGTCGACCGCTATCTGAGTGAGGGCTTCGTCCACAACGGCGAGCCACGCGGGCGCGCCGGACAGCGAGCGGCGATCGCCCTCTTCCTCGACGCCTTCCCCGACCTCGGACACACGATCGCCTTCTCGCTGGCCGAGGACGACCTGGTCGCCGCTCGCCAGGGCTGGGAGGGAACCCACGCCGGCAGCTTCCTAGGTGTAGCGCCCACGGGCAAGCGGGTCAGCTTCACGTCGACCGCCGTGTTGCGAATCGAGGCGGGACAGATCGCCGAAGTCTGGGACGAGGCCGACATGCTGAGCGTCCTCGCCCAGGTCGGCGCGCTGAAGCTCGGCGGCGGCTCTGGCGGCAAGGCATGATCAGGCGGCTCGCGGGGGGCGGGCGAGACCTGCTTCGCGGCGGCATCGAGGCCTCGGTGGCAACCGCCGGGGCCGTCGCGGGAGACTTCGTCGGCAAGCGCCCCGACGACCCGCTGGCCGAGCGCGACCCCGGCTTCATCCGCCGTACGCTCGCCTCCTACCGGGCGCTGATGCATGCCTACTTCCGGCCCAAGGTGCGCGGCCTCGAGCACATCCCCAGCGAGGGCCCGGTGCTGCTAGTCGGCAATCACTCCGGCGGCACCCTGATCGCCGACACCTTCGTCTTCGCCTACGAGTTCTACGACCACTTTGGGGCCGACCGGGACTTCCACCAGCTCGCGCACGACCTCGTCTTCGCGGTGCCGGGGCTGGCGACGCTTCGCAAGTACGGCACTGTGCCGGCCTCGCACGAGAACGCCGAGCGCGCGCTCGACAGGGGCGCCGCGCTGCTCGTCTACCCGGGCGGCGACTGGGAGACCTACCGCCCGAGCTGGCGCTCGGCCGAGATCGACTTCGCCGGCCGGCAGGGTTTCATCAACCTGGCGCTCGCCAAGGACGTCCCGGTAGTCCCCGTCGTCTCGATCGGCGGCCAGGAGACAGCGCTCTTCCTGAGCCGCGGCGAGCGCGTCTCGAAGCTGCTCGGGCTCGACCGCCTGTTCCGGCTGAAGGTGGTGCCGCTTCAGTTCGCACCGCCCTGGGGCTTCACCGTGCTCGACCTCCCCGGCCGGATCCCGCTGCCTGCCCAGATCACGATCCAGGTGCTGCCGCCGATCGACCTGCGGGCCGAGTTCGGCGACGAGCCCGATGTCGAGGAGGTCTACCGCGACATCCACACCGAGATGCAGCTCGCGCTCGATGAGCTCGCCGACGACCGCGACGTGCCGGTGGTGGGCACGATCGGGCATCGCGAGCGAGGGAGCGAGGTCGCCGACGAGCTGTCGCGAAGCCGCGCCGACTGACCGCTCGGCTCGCGGCGCGATGCTCGCGGCTGGCCCGCGCGCCGAGCAAGCGTCCGCCGCTTTCGGTGGAGCCGCTGCCGCCGGACGCGGCGATCTAGACGCGTCCGGAGTGGCTGGCCGGCTGCGTGATCTCGGTGGCGCGGCGTCCGTTGCCGTCGACGCCACGATCGTCCGCCCCCTGCTGGTGCCGGCGATCAGGACCCTGCTCGACCCAGCCGGCTGGTCGATGCCGAGCTGGCTCGACCGCCACGCCGCGGATCTCGATCGGCGAGGAGGAGTACCCGCACGCGTCTAACCCGAGTGCCGCCGGGTAGGCGGGCTCGATGTCGCTGACCTTCGGCGCTGGGCCGCTCTCGCCTCGAGCGGCGCGCCTCGGGGGTTGATGGGCGAGCGCTGAGCGCCATCCGGGCTGATCTATAGACGTGTCGCGCCGTGGTGCCCGTCGCAGACCAAGCCGAGGACTTCGCGGGGGAGTGGATCTCCGATCCCGATCGCTTCGCCGAGCTGCGTGAGCCGTGGAACCGGCTCGCCGCCGGCAGCCCCTTCCTGACCTGGGACTGGCTCGACTGCTGGTGGCGCGGGTTCGCCGGCGGCGCGCGCATGCGCGTCTACGCGTGCCGCGAGGGCGCCGACCTGGTCGGCGGCATCGCATTGGGCCAGCGAGGCGGCCACGCCTGGGCGATGTCCAATCAGGAGTCCGACCTCTACCGCTCGGTCGCTCGGTCATTCGCCGATCACGGACGCGTCCTGGACGCGCTAGCGGCGGGGCCGTGGTCACGGCTGACGCTGCTGGGCCTGGCGCAAGCCGATCCGGTGACCGAGCGGCTCGAGCGATCGCTGCGATCGCGCGGCTGGCTTGTCGAACAGGCGCTTCGCGAGAGCTGCCCGATCATCGATACGTGCGGCTCGGTCGAGGAGTATCGCCGGCGCCTGAGCGCCAACGCGCGGCGCCAGCTCGCCAAGTCACGCCGGCGGCTGGAGAGTGAGGGCCGGGTCGAGCTCCGGGTCGTCGAGCCGCTGGGGGCGTTGGAGCCGTTCCTCAGCGAGGCGTGCGGCGGGGTGGAAGGGCCGCTCGGAGAGCGCGATGGCCTCCTCGGAGCGGGTCAGCGGCTTCTGGCGCTCCCTGTTCGAGCGCTACCAGGCGCTCGGCGCCCTGCGCTGGTCAGAACTGCGCCTCGACG
This sequence comes from Solirubrobacterales bacterium, assembly GCA_013694825.1. Taxonomy (GTDB): domain Bacteria; phylum Actinomycetota; class Thermoleophilia; order Solirubrobacterales; family 70-9; genus JACDBR01. Next base: position 2,542 of record JACDBR010000190.1, on the reverse strand, counting down.
GCTCGCTCGTTGCCTTTTGTCTGGCGCTCGCCCACGGCTCACGCCTCTACGCGATGAAGACGAGCTACGACGAGCGCTATGCCTACTACTCGCCGGGCCACATCCTCCGGGACGCGATCGTCGAGCGCTGCGTGGAGCTTGACGTCGAGGCCCTCGAGCTGCTCGGCCCGACGCGCCGCTGGAAGGAGCGCTACGCGACCGAGACACGGGAGACGATCGTCCTGCGCGCCTACCGGCGCCGACCGGTCAGCGCCGTCAGGTACACCGGCCGGCGCTGGCTCGTGCCTCGCCTGCGTCCGGCTCAGGAGAGCGCCCGCCAAGGCTTCGAGAAGATCCGGGGACGTCGCGGAGCGGCCGTCTAGCTCGTACTTGATCCCCCGCTCGTCTCGACCCGCTTGCCGACCGCGGGAACGCGTGATCGATTCGTGCTCGGCGTGGCCGGGTACCGCCTAGGGCATGCCCTACCTCCACACCTGCTACCGGATCACCGACATCGACCGCTCGGTCGCCTTCTACGAGGCGCTCGGCTTCAAGGAATTCCGCCGCTCGCCGATCGGCGACGAGGCGATCAACGTGTTCATGAACATGCCCGAGGACGGCGACGAACCGCGGCTCGAGCTGACATACAACATCGGCCAGGACGAGGCCTACGACGTCGGCACCGGCTACGGGCACATCGCGATCGCGACCGAGGATCTCGACGCCCGCCTTGCCGAGCTCTCCGAGCAGGGGATCGAGCCCGAGAAGCCGCCGTACAACGTCGGCGGCTCGAGCACCGGCTCACGGATCTGCTTCGTCCGCGATCCCGACGGCTACAGAATCGAAATACTTGAACGAGACTAGGGGCGAGGCGGAGCTTCTCGGGCTTCACGACCGATTTTGCTCCGCGTTTGCGAGCCGCGATGCCGCCGCGATCCTGGCGACGGTCACCGACCGGCCTGACCTCGTCGTGGTGACCTCCGAGGACGCGCTCCTCCAGGGCCCTGCGCAGCTTGAAGCCTTCTTGGACCAATACGCCGCTGGTCCGACCACCTACTCCTGGTCATGGGATCGGCGCGAGGCATCGGTCTCGGAGGGGTTCGGTCTGCTGCTTGCAGTTGGCAAGGAGCTCGCGGTCAGTGGCGACCAACGAGTCCAGACGCCCTATCGGATGACCGTGGTGGCCGCTCCTGTCGACGGCGCCTGGGCCATCGTTCAGGTCCACGGATCATCGCCGCACGATGCCTGATGCGCGATCCGGACGACTACCGGGTCGAGCTGATCGAGCGCCCCTGAGCGGGCGCTGGCTTTCCAAGAATGCGTCTCGCCGCCGCCGGCTCGATTCGGGCTAGCGGGGCGGGTCGCGCAACGGTGGTCCTAGGACATCCATCTCGACCTCGCGTCCAGCGGCTCGGAAAGCTTCAGGTCCCGGCTCGGCGGCCGCGAACCGCTCGAAGAACCGCTCCATCCCAGCCGGAGTGAACAAGACCAGGATGCGCGCGTCCCCGTCGCCGACGTTCTGGAAGCAGTGCTCCGTGCCGCGCGGGACGAATACGAACGAGCCTGCCGGCGCTTCGCTGAGCTCGGGCCCGAGCCGGAAGCGCAGCTTGCCCTCGATCACGTACCAGGCCTCGTCCTCGTTGGCATGGACGTGGAGCGGCGGCCCCTCGCCAGGCGGAATCACGTTCTCCAGCGCGGTCAGCGAGCCGCCGGTCTGCTCGCCTGTCACCTTGAACGTGAGCGGGCCTCCGACCGGGCCCTGGATGGTCGTGCCCTCGCCGGGCCCCAGGCTGACGCTGCGAGCCGTCTGGCTCATCAGAACGGCCCTAGCCGAACGTCGCCTGGGCGCGCTCGCAGACGAGTCCGTCGACCCGCTTGCGCTCGACGACTACCTTGAAGACCCCGCTTCCGATCGTCGTGTCGTGGCGTCCGGCCCACACGCCGCTGTAGCTGGTCCGATCCGTGTCGAAGAAGAGGAACGTCTCGCTGTCGTCGGGCTTCATCGAGAGCTTCACCACCCGATTGCCGCGGCACTTTCTCACTGACCCGATGTCGCCGACCGCCAGGAACCCCTGCGGGGTCTCGGTGAAGAACTCGAGGTCGATCGTGGTCGCTCTCGAACCCCCCGCTTGAGCGCCGGCAGTGATTCCCAGGCTCGCGACCAGCGCAAAGCACTCCGACGCGAGCTCGTCTCGATCTCATCCCCGACCTTCCGTCTCCTGCCCCGAGGGGCCCAGTCTTCCCGACCCTACTCCCGGGCGCGGCCGGCCGCCTCAGCGTCCGGCCACCCACCGCTCGTGCTCGCGCCCGAGCTCGGAGAACGGCTCACGTCCCTCGATCAGCTCCTCGAGGAAGCGACCCCAGGGAGCCTCGGCGCGGATCGTCGAGGCGACCTGGAAGAGCAGGCCCTCCATGCGCCGCAGCAGCAGCGCCTCAGGCGGCACGGTCATCCGCCTGATCTGGGCCATCATCTCGGCGCCGTGCTCGTCGAGCAGCGGGTTGGCGCCGCGCCACAGGTCCTCCGGCGAGAGTCGCAGCGGCTCCTCGGCGAGCAGCCACCAGC
>JACDBR010000188.1 GCA_013694825.1 Solirubrobacterales bacterium | reverse complement strand
GCTGCGCAGATCCTTGCCCTCCCCCCAGCTCGAGGACCGCAGCGGCCGAGGCTCGGCGGAGTGGCGCTCGACGGCCTGCGGCACGGTGACGAGCTCTATCCCGGCGCCTGGGGCGAGACGGATCAGCTCGGCGAGCCAGATCGGGCCCTCCCACCACCAGTGCCCGATCAGCTCGGTATCGATCGCGAAGACGACGAGTCCGTCACCGTCGGGCGCCCCGGCCCGAAAGCGCTCGCCGAGGGCATCGGTCAGATCGGCCGCCTGGCGGCGCGCGATCGCCTGCGCTCGTGCCGGATCGTATGGGGCGCCCGCTATCGACCAGGGGCGCGCGCCCCAGATCGACTTGCGATGGAAGTCCTGGTGCGCGGGGTCGGAGGGGTAGCCGGAGAGCGACCAGAGCCGCGAGATCAGGCCCCAGTCGATCGCCAGTGCCGTTGGGCCTGCCGCGGTCGCGATCGGGGCCAGGGTCTGAACCGGATCGAGGAATTCGCTCTGATCGACGCAGAAGGCCTCGACCCCGAGCTCGGCGAGCTCGCCCTCGAGCCCCGGCTCGTAGGCGCACTCTGGCAGCCAGAAGCCGGCCGGTGCGCCGAAGCGGCGATGGTGCGAGCGCAGGCCGGCGTCGATCTGGAGCCTGCGGGCGGCGCGGGTGGCGAGCAACGGCAGCACGGCATGGGCCGCCGCCGAGCTCATCAACGCCACGCGGCCTGCTGCCGAGGCCTCGGTGAACGGTGACAGCAGCTCGCCGGCGAGTCCGCGCAAAGTCTCCAGCGCGTGCTCGTAGCGGCTCGCCTCCGCCTCGCAGGCGGCACCCAGCTCGCCCCCGATCGCCCCCGCCTCGCGGCGGCAGTAGCCCACCCTGAGCTCGGTCACGAATCGCTCTAGGCGCTCGCCCACGCCCGGCGCCTCGAGCTGGTCGGCCAGCACCGGAGTGACGGTCAGCGTGAGGCGCTCGGCAACCTCGAGCACCGGCAGGTAGGAGCGCAGGTAGGCGTCGAACAGCCACTCCTCGCCGAACGGATACGTCCCGAAGCCCTCGACGTAGGGCATGTGTGAGTGCAGAACGATCGCCAGGCTGCCGAGGCGCCCGACCGGTGCTGCGAGCTCAGGCACGACAGACGGCGAGCAGGTCGAGCGCGCGCTCGAGCTCGGCGGTGGCCCCCGGGCGCAGCGCGAAGTCACTGGCGGCGATCGCCGGCACGAAGCGATCGTAAAAGGGCTTGGTGATCCGAAGCGCCCTGTGGGCGCGGTCCCAGCCGGCCCGGATCGCGAGCTCGTGCAAGCGCAGCTTGCGCGCGTGGTAGACGCCGATCAGCTCGCGGGCACCGAAGTGGGGTGCGAGGAGGGCGTCGTACTCAGGCGGGCTCCATTCCTGGACGTGCCAGGGATTCGTGGACTTCTCCGCGCCCTCCGGGGCGAGCGTCAGACGGTTCGGCGTCGAGACGTAGGCGAACGGCGCAAGCCTCGCGAAGCCCGCCAGCAGCGCGCCGGGTTGCTCGACGTGCTCGATCGTCTGGCTGAAGACGATCGCGTCGACGGGCGTGCTCCAGTCCTCCACCAACGCCCGCTCGAAGCGGAGGTTGGGGAGCCGGTAGCGAAGCCGCGCGTGCTCGTGGGCCTCGGGGTTGGCGTCGACCCCCACGACCTCGGCCGCCCGTGCCGCGAGGATCGCCGAGCCGTAGCCCTCGCCGCAGGCGAGATCGACGACCCGCTTGCCCGCGACGCGCTCTGCAATCCACTCGTATACCGCTACGTGGCGCCGGTACCAGTAGTTCTCCTCGGGCACGTCGGGCAGCGTCCGCTCCCCGGTCAGGGCGAGCGGCGGGACGCCGGGAGGCTGGTCTTGCTGGACGTGGTGCTCGGGCATCGGGGCCTGCGGCGCCGCGAGCGTAGCGGCGAGGGCACTCCCTACCATCTGCGCCCGATGCCGGCCGCAGCCACCGCGACCCCCGAGTCGATCCGCGAGGTCAACACTCGCTACCACGACGCCGCGGCGGCTGAGTACGACTCCAAGTGGGGAATCGACTTCGGTCCGACCGGCCGGGCTCAGGTCGCCGCCAAGCTCGAGAAGGCGCTCGGACGGCCGGCGCCGCGATTCGGCGACGCGCTCGAGATCGGCGCCGGCACCGGCTACTTCTCGCTCAACATGCTGG
>JACDBR010000183.1 GCA_013694825.1 Solirubrobacterales bacterium | reverse complement strand
CACGAGGCCGAGGTCGAGGATCACCCGCTCGGCGACGCCGCGCCCGGCGAGACCGTCGAAGACGGCGCTCAGGCGGCCCGTCGCTCGTTCGACTGCGGCACCGCCCAGCGCCCGGGCCTCCTCGAGCACCTCGCGCCCGCCGCGCAGCGCCGGCACTCGCAGCAGGGTCCGACGCTCGTCCGCCGCCAGGTCGATCGCCCGCAACTCGCCCTCGAGCCCGACGAGGTCGTGCCGAGCAAGCTGAGCGAGGACGCGGTCCCGGGCCTCGCCGCCGACTTCGAGCTCGTCGAGCAGGCCGCTGTAGAGCAGCGCGTCGCCGAGCCCGATCACCGCCCGACCGAGCCCGACCGCCTCGAGCGCCGCGTCGAGCACCGCGATCACCTCGACCGTTCCGCCGGGACCAGGAGGGCCGATCAGCTCGACCCCAGCCTGGACGAACTCGCGCAGCTGGCCGCGTTGCGGGCGCACGGCGCGGTAGGCGCTGCCCACGTAGCAGAGCCGGAACGGAGGCTCGCTGGCGGCCAGCCGACTCGCGGCCAGTCGGGCTATCGGGACGGTCATGTCGGTGCGCAGGCTGAGCAGCTCGCCGGCCTCGTCGAAGAAGCGGTAGGCGGCGGGCGCGCCGCGCTCGTCGCCGCGCGCCAGCACCTCGTGGTACTCGATCGCCGGCGTCTGGACCTCGGAGTACCCGAAGCGCTCGAAGCTGTCGATCAGCGCTGTCTCGAGCCGGCGCAGCTCGCGCCGCTCGTCGGCGAGCACGTCGCGCGTGCCGGGGGGGATCGGGTGTCTCATGCCGCCCGGCTCAGGCCGGCACGGGCTCCACCGCGACGCGCTCGATGCTCGCCCCGAGGTCGCGCAGGCGGTCGTCGATGCGCTCGTAGCCGCGATCGATCTGGATCACGTTGCCGATCTCCGAAACCCCCTCGGCACACAGGGCGGCGATCAGGATCGCCATCCCGGCGCGGATGTCGGGGCTCTCGACGCGCTCGCCGTGCAGGCTGCTGGGCCCGCTGACGATCGCCCGATGCGGGTCGCAGAGCGTGATCCTGGCCCCCATCGCGACGAGCTTGTCGACGAAGAAGAGCCGGTTCTCGAACATCTTCTCGAAGATCAGGATCGTGCCCCGAGCCTGCGTCGCGAGCGCCAGCGCAATCGAGGTCAGGTCGGCCGGGAACGCCGGCCAGGGACCGTCGTCGATCTTCGGGATCGCGTCGCCGAGGTCGTCTTGGACCCGGAGAGCCTGCTCCGGAGGGACGAGGATGTCGTTCCCCTCGACCATCGTCTGCAGGCCGACGCGCCGGAAGTGACGGCGGATCGTCAGCATGTCCTGTGGCTCGGTGTCGCGGATACGAAGCTCGCCGCGGGTCGCCGCCGCCAGCGCCATGAAGCTCGCGACCTCAATGTGATCAGGGCAGATCCGATGCTCGGCGCCACCCAGCTTGTCGCGCCCGTGGACGGTCATCACGTTGGAGCCGATGCCGTCGATCTGCGCTCCCATCTTGACCAGCAAGCGGGCGAGATCCTGGACGTGCGGCTCGCTGGCCGCGTTTCCGATCGTCGTCGGGCCCACGGTCAGCGACGCGGCCAGCAGGGCGTTCTCTGTCGCCATCACCGAGGGCTCGTCCATGAAGATCGCACAGGGCTTGAGGCCACCGCTGGGAGCCGAGATCTGGATCCACCGGTCGCCCTCCACGCTGGCGCCCATGTCGGTGAAGGCGTCGAGATGGGGATCGAGCCGCCGTCGGCCGATGAAGTCACCGCCCGGGGGCGGCATCCGCGCCTCGCCGAAGCGTGCCAGCAGCGGCCCGGCGAGCAGGAAGGAAGCCCGGATCCGCGCCGCTAGGTCCTCGTCGACCGTCGTCTGATCGATCGAGGCGGCCTGAAGGCGGAGCTCCTTCTCACCGCTCCAGACGACTGAGACGCCGAGCCGGGCCAAGAGCTCGAGCTGGGCCTCGGTGTCGCGGATCCGCGGCACGTTGGTCAGCACCAGCTCCTCGGCGGTCAGCAGGCAGGCGGCCAGGATCGGCAGCGCCGCGTTCTTGTTTCCCGCGGCCCTGATCTCGCCCGCCAGCGGGCGGCCGCCCTTGATCACGAACTTCTCCATCGCGGGTACCGTAGAGACTCCCGTGGAAGGACCGGATCGAGACCAGGCCTGGGCGCTCGTCTGCGAATGGGTGTCCTCGGAGACGCTGCGCAGGCACCTGCTCGGAGTCGAGGCCTCGATGCGCGCCTACGCTCGCCGCTTCGGCGAGGACGAGGAGCGCTGGGCGGTCACCGGACTGGTCCATGACCTCGACTACGAACGCCATCCCGACCTCGAGACCGGTCACCCGCGCTACGCCCTCGCCGAGCTGCGCGAGCGCGGCTACCCCGAGGAGATTCTAGACGCGGTCGCCGGCCACGCCGACTACATGGGAGTGCCAAGGCGGACGCCGCTCGCCAGATCGCTCTACGCCGTCGACGAGCTGAGCGGGTTCGTGGCCGCCTGCGCGATGGTCCGCCCGACCGGAATCGATGGCATGAAGCCCAAGTCGGTGAAGAAGAAGCTGAAGACACCGGCCTTCGCGGCCGCCGTCGACCGCGAGCAGGTGACGCGCGGCGCCGCGGAGCTCGGCGTTGACTTCGACGAGCACCTGACCGTGGTGATCGGGGCCCTGGAGGAGCGAAAGGACGAGCTGGGGCTCGGGCCGCGAGCGGGCTGACTTCTCGTCGCCGCCAAGAGTGCGGCCGAGAGACTCCGAGTCTCCCCGGCCCTACGCGGAGCGCCAGCGCCCGCCAGATTTGGCCCAATCGGCCATGTGCTCGGTTGAGCAGAAGGCGTCGGCGATACGCGCGTCGTCGCGGTGGCGCACGAGGACGATCCGCACCTCTCCGAGCTCGGCGTCGCACTGCGAGCAGCGCGGCGGACCCTCCCCCAGCTCGGGCGGCTCGTCGAAGTCGCCCGCGTCCCAGTGGGCGCCGCGGAAGGTCCAGGGGAATACGTGCTCGAGCCGGCAGAAGGCGGCCCGGCGGGCCCCGGCGGGCTCGAAGGCGCGCCAGCCGTCGTCGAGCCCGACGCCGACCCCGCACCACGAGCAGCGGTCGGCCACGCCTAGATCCCGAACTCGGCCGGCGCCTCGAGCTGCGCCCCCACCGGGAGCCGGGCTCGAGTCGGGTAGCTTCGGGTCATGTCGATCCGGATTGTTGCGCTCGAGGGAGACGAGACCGGCCAGGAGCTGCTCGAGCAGGCGCTGCGCGTGCTCGACTCCGAGCTGCTGGGCCTCGAGCTCGAGCTCGAGCGCTACGACCTCTCGCTCGCCAGCCGCCGCGGGACGGACAACGAGGTGGTCCGGGAGGCGGCCGCGGCGATGGGCGAGGCGGGCCTGGGGCTGAAGGCCGCGACGGTCACCCCGGAGGAGGCCGACGATGTCGGCAGCCCGAATCGCATCCTGCGAGAGGCGGTCGGCGGCAAGGTGATAGTTCGCACCGGGCGCAGGATCCCGGGCGTGCCGACGGTCGCCGGCGTATACGAGCCGATCTCGATCTGCAGAATGGCCGTGGGCGACGCCTACGGAGCGAAGCAGTGGCGCGAGGGCGAGGGCGCCGAGGAGGTCGCGTTTCGCACCGAGAGGATCTCTCGCGGCGACTGCCGTGCCGTCGCCGAGTACTCCTTCCGGGCCGCTGCGAGCCTGGGGGCGAGCGTCTACGGCGGCCCGAAGTGGACGGTCAGCCCGGTCTACGAGGGGATGCTGAAGGAGGAGATGGACGCCGCCGCCGAGCGCCACCCCGACGTCGCATACGAGCCCGTGCTGATCGACGCCACGCTCGCCGGCCTGATCACGGGAGCAGGCGAGGGAGCGCTGGTGATTCCCTGCCTCAACCGCGACGGCGATCTGCTCTCCGACCTCGTGCTGCCGATGTTCGGCTCGATCGCCGGGGCCGAGTCCGTGCTGCTGGCACTCGACGAGGAGCTCAGCCTGACCGCCGCGATGGCGGAGGCGCCGCACGGGACAGCGCCGGCGCTCGCCGGCAAGGACGTCGCCAACCCGATGGCGATGATCCTTGCCGCCGCGGCGTTGCTCGAGCAGGCTGCTGAGCTCGGCCACGACGGCGCTGGCCGAGCGGCCGAGGTGGTTCGCTCGGCGGTGATCGAGACCGCCGGCGCGGGCATTCGCACCTCCGATCTCGGCGGCCATGCGGGCACCACCGAGTTCACGGACGCCGTAATCGAGCGAGTCGGGCAGGCGCGCTGAAGCCCGACCCGGCGGGCGTCCGCGCGGAGAGGACGTCGTCGAGGGCGGGGGATGTCGCATCCCTCGCGCCGCAGCGGTTAGGATCGCCGCGGGATGGAGGCAGGAAGCGCCGCACCGGCGTCCGATCGAACTGCTGGCGAGCGCATCTACGAGTTTCTCGGTCGCCTGACCGACCTCCCGTTCGCGATCCGGGCGGGCGCCGGACTGGTCTTGATGACGGTGATCCTGGCTCTGGTCGAGAGCGGGCTGCCGGGCGGGATCGAGACCGTTGCGCTGATCGCGATCGTGATCGCTGGAATCGCCGCACTTACCCTCACCGAAGGCAGGCCGGCCCTGGTCGCCGGGGTGGTAGTGATCGTCCTGTTCGGCATCCTGCTGACATACCACGGCCTCCTCGCTGTCTCCCAGACCGGGATAACGGGCCTCTCGAACGGCGCCATCTACGCCCTCGGCGCGGTCGGCCTGACGCTCGTCTACGGGATCCTCAAGCTGGTCAACTTCGCTCACGGCGACCTGCTGACCTTCGGCGCCTACATGGCGCTGGTCGCGAGCGTCTTCTGGGGGCTGCCGCTGGTCGTCGGGATCGTGTTCGCGATGGCGATGACCGCGCTGGTCGGCATCGCCCTGGAGAAGGTGATGTGGGCGCCGATGCGCCGCCGCGGGGCCGGGGTGCTGCAGTTCGTGCTGATGTCGATCGGGCTCGCCTTCGTGATCCGTTACGCGATCCAGTACGTCTACGGCACCGAGCTCCGCACGCTCGGGGTCGACAACACATCGACGATCGACTTCCTCGGCGTTCGAATCGGACAGACGCAGGGCATCGTCCTGCTGGTCGGCCTGCTGATCCTGGTCGGCACCGGCCTGATGCTCCGCTTCTCGATCCTGGGCAAGCGGATGCGCGCGCTCTCCGACGATTTAGAGCTGGCCGAGACGTCGGGGATCGACACCTCACGGGTGATCCTCTGGACCTGGGTGCTCGCGGGCTCGTTCGCCGGCCTCGCGGGAGTCTTCGCCGGCGCGACGACGCAGCTCCAGCCCGAGCTCGGGTTCGAGTTCCTGTTGCCGATCTTCGCCGCCGTGGTGCTCGGCGGGATCGGTGACGCCTTCGGCGCCCTGGCCGGCGGCCTGCTGCTCGGGGTGGTGGTCGAGTGGTCGACCCTGCTCGTCGCCTCCGGCTACAAGAGCGCGATCGGCTTCATCGTCTTGATCATCGTCCTGATAATCCGGCCTCAGGGCATCTTCGGGCGCGCGAGGTCGATCTGATGGAGCCGGCGACCCTGCTGCCGCTCGGGGTCTCCTTCGATGCGTTCGCGAGCCTCGGCTTCTGGCTCGGAGTGGGCGTCATCGCCGGCACCTTCACGATCTTTGCCCTCGGCTTGCAGCTCAACGTCGGCTTCACCGGGATCTTCAACTTCGGTCAGGCCGGCTTCATGGCGATCGGCGCCTACTCGATGGCGATCCTGGTCACCGAGGAGGGCGTCAACTTCTGGCTTTCGCTGCCGATCGCGATCGCGATCACGATGGTCTTTGGGCTGATCGTCGGCCTGCCCTCGCTGCGGCTTCGCACGGACTACCTCGCGATCGCGACGCTCGCCGCCTCGGAGGCGATCCGGTTGACGACGCTGAACGCCCGCGAGCTGACCAACGGCTCGCAGGGGATCTTTGGCTTCGACACCGAGTTCGACGACCTCTCCGAGTCGATCGAGAGCCTGCTGATCTCGGTCGGCTGGAGCGATCCGGAGACGCTCTTTCCGCTGTTCATGATCGTTTGGATCGTCGCCCTGCTACTCACCTTCGGCCTCTGGCGGCTGCAGAAGACCCCTTGGGGCCGGGTCCTGCGGGCGCTCCGCGAAGACGAGGACGCAGCCAGGGCGCTGGGCAAGAACGCCTTCGCCTACAAGCTTCAGTCGCTCGTCATGGCCTCTGCGCTCGGCGCGATCGCCGGCTTCTTCTTGGCGCTCAACCTGAAGTTCGTCGTCCCCGACGAGTTCTTACCCAACTTCACCTTCATCGGCTTCGCGATCCTGATCCTCGGCGGGCTCGCCAACTACTGGGGGGTGGCGGTCGGCGCGATCATCTTCCAGACGATATTCGAGGGCCTGCGCTTCCTCGAGCTGCCGATAACCGAGGTACAGGTGTCCGCGCTTCGCTACATCCTGCTCGGACTCGTCCTGATTGGGCTGATGGCCTTCCGCCCGCAGGGCCTGTTCGGAAAGCGCGAGGAGATGGTGCTCGGTGAGTAGCGCGGCCGCGCTCGCCCACGGGAGTGGTGCGTCGTCTATCGCGCCGATCTTTCAAGCCGAGGGGGTGGTCAAGAAGTTCGGGGGCATCAACGCCGTCAACGAGGCGACGATGCAGGTCGCCGACGGCTCGATCACCGCCCTGATCGGGCCGAACGGCGCCGGCAAGACGACCTTCTTCAACGTGATCACGGGCTTCTACCGCGCCGATGGAGGCACCGCGACCTTCGAGGGCCGCCGAGTGCTCGGCCGACCCCCCTATCTGATCGCCCGCATGGGCATGGTCCGAACCTTCCAGATCACCAAGGCGCTGGCCCGGATGTCGGTGCTCGACAACATGCTGCTGGCTGCCCCGCACCAGCCCGGCGAGTCGTTGAGCGGCGTGCTGCTTCGCCCCGGCGCCTCGAGGCGCCGCGAGCGCGAGGTCGCGAGCAAGGCCGAGGAGCTGCTCGAGGTCTTCAACCTGACGAAGCTCACCGATCAGTACGCCGGCACGCTGTCGGGTGGCCAGCGCAAGCTGCTCGAGCTCTCGCGGGCGCTGATGGCCGAGCCGCGCTTCCTGCTGCTCGACGAGCCGATGGCGGGGATCAACCCGACGCTCGGGCGGCGCCTGCTCGACCACATGCAGCGACTGCGAAGCGAGGACGGGGTCACCTTCCTGTTCATCGAGCACGACATGGAGGTCGTGATGAACCACTCCGACCGCGTAGTCGTGATGGCTCAGGGCACGGTGATCGCCGACGGCGAGCCGCACGAGATTCGCTCCGATCAGAAGGTGATTGACGCCTACCTCGGCGGCGGCAGCCCGGACGACGGGGCCGAAAGCAGCTCAGCGGCCACGCCGCGAAGCCACGGCGAGGGCGGTCGGGTAACGGAGCGCCCGCGGTGAACTGGGCCGACCCCTCGCCCGAGCGCGAGGCCACCGGCGGTCAGCCGCTGCTCGAGACCGACGACCTGGTCGCCGGGTACCTGCCGGAGGTCGACATCCTCAACGGCGTCTCGGTCAAGGTCCGCGAGGGCGAGATCGTGACCATCGTCGGCCCCAACGGCGCCGGCAAGTCGACCTTCATCAAGACGGTCTTCGGCCTGCTGCGCCCGCGCAAGGGCAGCATCATGTTGCAGGGCGAGAGCATCGCCGGCCGGCGGCCGCACGACATCACCCGGCTCGGCATGTCCTACGTGCCCCAGCTCGACAACGTCTTCCCCACCTTGACGGTGAGCGAGAACCTCGAGATGGGCTCGCTCGACCGCTCGACCACGAAGGCGCAGATCGACCGCATGTGCGAGCTCTTCCCGCGGCTCGGGGAGCGCCGATCTCAGGCCGCCGGCACGATGAGTGGCGGCGAGCGCCAGATGGTGGCGATGGCGCGGGCGCTGATGCCGAACCCCAAGGTGCTGCTGCTCGACGAGCCGTCTGCCGGCCTCGCCCCGGCCTTCGTCGACGCGATCTTCGAGAAGACCGAGGAGGTCAACCGGGAGGGCGTGACGATCGTGATGGTCGAGCAGAACGCCCGGAGGGCGCTGGCGATGTCGGATCGCGGCTACGTTCTCGACCTCGGCCAGGACCGTTTCGAGGGGCCGGGACGCGACCTGCTCGACGACCCAAAGGTCGCCGAGCTCTACCTCGGCGGGACGGCCCGGATCGACGCTGCCGAGGCGGACGATTCCGAGGCGAACGGCCCGGAGGAAGGCCCAACCCGCCAGGACTCGAGCACCGTCTGAGCGCCTAGACGACGAGCGGCCGAGACCCGAAGGTCCCGGCCGCCGCCTTCAGAGGCCCCCCGGGCCCTGGGCCCGGGCTCCCCCGATGTCTGGAACTACTCGCTCGAAGCCACCGCGACCTCGTCGATCGGCACCGGAGCACCGTTCCTGAACTCGTAGATGTCATAGACACCGGCGGTCGCATCGCCGTTCTCGTCCATGTCGATCGCACCGGAGGCGCCGGAGTAGTCGATGTCATCTCCGGCCTCGAGCGCGTCGATCGCCTCGGGGAGCTCCTCCCAGGTGTACTCGTCACCCGGAGGCGCGCTGATGTCGGTCAGCGTCTCCGCCATGTCGGCGCCCTCGGTCGAGCCCGCCGCCACGGCCGACAGGTAGCACAGAACCACTGCGTCGAAGTTCTGCGCGTCGAACGTCATCCGCTCGATGTCCTTCGGCTCGAAGGCGTTGTACGCCTCGTCGAAGGCCTTCGAGGCCGTATCGTCATCGGGCACGCCGGGCGCGGTGCCCCGCAGACCCTCGACCGCCTCCTCGCCGGTACTCTCGGCGAGCTCGGCGGAGATTAGGCCGTCGGTGACGAATCCGGTGGTCGGATCGAAGCCGGCACGCACGAGCGCAGGACCGACCTTGTTGTAGGTCTCCGGGAAGTCGACGATGACCGTCGCGTCCGGATTCCCACTCGTCAGCGTTCCAGCCTCCGAGTCGTAGCTCGGCAGCTTGATGTCGTAGATCTCGGACTCTCCGATCTCGCCGCCGAGGCCCTCCCATGCCGCGCTGAACGTCTCCGCGAGGCCGGTCCCGTAGGCGTCGTTGCGGGCGCCGACGTTGACCGTGGTGCCCTCGGCACCGAGCTCCTGGTCCATGTAATCGGCGAGCGTCGGTCCCTGGAGGGAGTCCGGCGGAGCCGTGCGGTTGACCAGGCCGTCATCGTCGAGTCCGGTGATCTCGTCGCTGGTCGAAGCCGGGCTGATCAGCACGACCTCCCCGGGGATCGTCACCGACTCCGCGGTCGGGATCGTGTCTGAGGACGCCCAGGCGCCGGCTATGCACGATGCGCCGTCGGAGTCGACGAGCTTGCGCGCGGCCTGAACCGCCGCCTGCGGATCGGCGCCGCCGCCGTTGTCCTCGTGGACGATCTCCACCGTGTGATCGGCGCCTGATTCCTCGATCGCGGAGTTGATCTCCTCGATCGCGAGGTCGGCCGCCTTCTCGCCGGGAGGCCCGAAGTCAGCCAGGTCGCCGCTGAGCGGCAACGAATCGCCGATCACCAGGTCAAGCGTGGCCTCGCCACCGCCCCCACTACTGCTACCGCTGTCGCCACTGTCATCGCCACATGCGACGGCACCGAACGACAAGCCGGTCACCGCGAGCGCGATGAAGACCAGCCTGAGCCGCTTCATACGTCCTCCTAGTTCGAGTTTTTGGATCCCTGCAACCCGCAAGGCCTCATAACTATCACGACGAGGGGATGCTGCGCGACGCCCTGAGGTCCAATCAGACGGGGTTCTGGGGCGCCACCCGGGCGGGCCCGCCGCCGGTGGGCACCCGCACCCAGGACTCGATCAGGCCGTCGACGATCACGAACGCGGTCTTCGCCTTGGCGCCGGTCCCGCTGTCGCAGGATCCGGGGCCGGGGCGCTCGGTCAGCTCGAAGGTCGCCGTGACGACGTCGCCTTTGGTCGAGGTCTCGACCAGGTCAGCTCCGCATGGCAACGAGAGGTTGAACGCGCGCGCGTCCTCACGGGTCTCGATCTTCAGCGGCACGGTGCCGTTCTGGACCGTGCTCGGCAGCGCGAAGAGCTTCGCCGCGGCGTCGATGTCGCCCTTGCCAAGCATCTCCGACCACTCGCGGATCACCGCCACCGCCTCCGAGTCGCCCTGCTCGCCTTCTTCACCCTGCACGGCCTCATCGCCCTGAGCGCTCTCGGTGCCGACCGGCGAAGCGGGCTGGTCCTCGCCTCCGCAGGCGGGAGCGAGCAACGCCAGCAGGGCGGCGAGCAGCAGGGCGAAGAGCGTGGCCGGCCTTCGGGGGCGGCCGGAGAGACGGCCCACGCGGCCGCTTCGGCGGGCAGCGGTCATCCGTCCAGAAAGCTAGCGATCGGGCTCACCCAGCCCGCTTGACATTCCGCCGCGACCTGTACGAACATGTGTTCGGTCATGGACGACTCCTCCCCAAGCTCCACACGCAGGGCGCCTGTGGTCGCCTGCGCGCTGGTTCCGCGCTTCTCGCTGCTCGTCGCGCTGGGCGGCCGTCGCGAGGCGATGGGCGACCCCGTGGCACTGGCCCCCGAGGCGGGCGGGCCGCAGACGGTCGGCGAGTCCTCGGGCGCCGCCGAGGCCTTCGGCGTCCGCGCCGGGATGGGCCTCTCCGAGGCGCTCGCCCGCTGCCCCGCGCTCGGCCTCGTCCC
>JACDBR010000175.1 GCA_013694825.1 Solirubrobacterales bacterium | reverse complement strand
ACCTCGAGCAGCGCCGGCAAGGCGGGGGCGATCGAGCCGTCGCCACCGGCCACGGCGAGTCGCTCGGGGTCGCATGCGATCGCCTCCTCGAGTCCGCCGACGTCGAAGCAGGTGACCTCGGCGCCATGCCGGCGCAGCGCGTCGACCACCCGCTCGGCCCCGCCGGAGCCGGACTCCTGGTTGGCCAGCAGCGCGAGCTTCAGCGCCATCGGGCGACGTTACGGCTCAGAACGGCAGCTTGGATCGGCCCTCGCGTCCTTTGGACGCGCTCTTGCTGGTCGCCTTCTGAGAGCTGGAGAAGGGCTTCCTCAGCAGCCGCCCGGCGGGGCCGGGGGCCTTGCCGGCGGCGCGCGAGCCACCGCCGAGGACCTTCGAGACGCCGCGCTCGGGGTGGCGGGAGAGCCGCGGCACGAGGAACGCGAGCACGGCCAGGACGATGCACACGACGATGACGACGGCTATAAGCATTCTCTCTCCGCTCCCTGCCCCCGACGCATGGCCGGCTGCACGAGGTCTTACCCCAGGCGGGCTCGTCCTAGTCGGAGAGCAGCCGCAGTACCGCACGCTCCATCCGCAGGCGGTCGACGAACTCGTCCTCGCCGGTCTCGCTGAGCATGCGCTCGAGAGCGATCGTCTCGCCGGAGTCGAAGCGGTCGAACACGCGCGGGTCGATGTAGGCCGAGCGGCAGACCGCTGGGGTGTTCCTGAGGTAGTCGGCCACTGCCTGGGTCGCCTGCTTGGCGGCTCGCCTGCGTGCCGCCTTCGAGCCCGCCGCCTGGTCGGCCCGGCGGGCGAGCTCGATCGCGGCGAGCACGGTCGCGTTCCAGGTGCGGAAGTCCTTGGCCGAGTATTCGCCGCCGGAGACCCGCTTGAGGTACTCGTTGACGTCCGTGGCCTTGACGTCGACCCACTTGCCCTCGCGGCGGTAGGCGAGCAGCTCGGCCCCACCGCCGCGGCGCTCCTTCAGCCGCCGAAGCGTCGTCTGCACGGCGGGTTCGGCGACCTCGTAGGTCTGGCGTTCTGAGCCCTTGGCCTCGAACTCGAATTGGGCGCTCTTGGACCTGATGCTCACGTGCCTCTTGCGCAGCGTCGCCAGCCCGTAGGTCTCGTTCTGCTCGGCGTAGCGGTCGCTGCCGATCCGAAAGAATCCGAGGTCGAGCAGCATCACGGCGCAGGCGAGCACCCTGTCGCGGACCAGGTCGCGCTTTCGCAAGTCGGCGCGTAGTCGCTCGCGGATCTTCGGCAGGGCGCGCCCGAACTCGAGCATCTCGTCGAACTTCTCGCGATCGCGGTTGGCCCGCCAGGCGTCGTGGTAGAGGTACTGCTTGCGACCGGCGATGTCGAAGCCGGTCGCCTGGATGTGACCGTTGGCGATCGGACACACCCAGACCTGCTTCCAGGCAGGCGGGATCGCGAGCTGGCCGATCCGATCGAGCACCTCCCGATCTCGGACCAGCTCGCCGTCCTCCTCGTGGAAGGAGAAGCCGCGCCCACGCCCGATCCGCTGAATCCCCGGCTGCGAGCAGTCGACGCGTCTGACTCGAGCCACGGACGGCTCTCCTAACCAGTCGCGCTAGGCCCCCGAGAAGCCCACGGAGTGGCTGCCGCCGGCGCCGCGAATGAAGGCGACCTTGCCGAGGTCGAGCGAGAGCGTGCCGTCCTCGGTGTTGAGGTCGTGCCAGCCCCCGCCGCTCTCGACCGCGCCGCGCAGCTCCCCGAGGCGCTCGTCGGTCATCCGGATGCTCATCACCTGGCCGCCGTCGAATCCGACTTCGATCCTCTTCGCCTCGCCTGCCAAACCGTCCTCCTGTTCTCTGGTCAATCCCGTTTTCCCCGCGCCCTGCGGCCCGCGTTTCCGGGAGCCTCTTGCGCGGCTAGTGGCCGGCCGCCGGCTCGACGATCTCGGTCAGGACGCCGCCGGTCGATCGGGGATGGAGGAATGCCACCCGGCTTTCGCGGATCCCCGTCCGCGGCTTGGCGTCGATCAGCTCGATCCCGGTCTCCTTGAGCTCCTCGAGGGTGCGCTCGATGTCGTCGGTCCGGTAGGCGACGTGGTGCAGGCCGGGACCGCGACGGGCGAGGAACTTCCCCACCGCCGTCTCCTCTCCGAGCGGCCGCAGCAGCTCGACGTGGGTCTCGCCGACGTCGAGCAGCACCGCCTCGACCCCGTGGGAGTCCACCGTCTCGCGGTGGGCGAGGCGCATCCCCAGCCTGCCCTCATAGAGCCCGATGGCCGTCTCGAGGTCGTCGGTCGCGACGCCGACGTGGTCGATCAGGCCGAACACGGGCGCCAGTCTACGCGCTGGCGTATGTGGTCCCGGGCGCAGACGGCGCCGGCTCAGATCCAGGCGGGCGACCTGCTCAGGCCGGGTCGGGCGGCGGCTCGGAGGCCAGCGCCTCGGCTCGGTCGTGCGGGGAGCGCCGGTCGTGATCCGGGGATGGGGGGCCCGCCACGTGGCCGTTTCGGCGCCCCATCAGCGCCAGGATCTCGTCGCGCTCGATCGACTCCTTCTCGAGCAGCCGCTCGGCGATCGCGTCGAGCAGCGAGCGGTTCTCGGAGAGCAGCCGGTGGGCGCCGCGGTATGCCTCCTCGGCCACCGCCTGGACCTCATCGTCGCGGAGACGGCGCAGTGCCTCGGAGGCGCCGAGGTCGTCGTAGGGGATCTGATGCGAGCGAATCTGGGTGCCCATCGCGTACTCGAGCACCATCGAGCGGGCGACCGCGGTCACCCGCTTCAGATCGTCGGAGGCGCCTGTGGTGATCCGGCCGAAGGCGATCTGCTCGGCGCGCGCCCGCCGAGCAGCACCTTCATGTGGTCGATCAGCTCCTCGCGCGACTTCAGGTAGCGGTCCTCCTGGGGCAGGTTCAGCGTGTAGCCGAGCGCCTTGCCGCGCGGGACGATCGAGACCTTCGTCACCTTGTCGACGTTCGGGAGCAGCTCCGAGACCAGGGCGTGCCCGGCCTCGTGCCAGGCGATCACCCGCTTCTCCTGGTCGGTGATCAGCTTGCGTGACTGCAGGCCGGCGATCACGCGCTCGAAGGCGTCGTCGAAGTCGCTCTGGGCGATGAAGTCCCGGTTGTGACGGCCGGCCAGGATCGCCGCCTCGTTGGCGAGGTTGGCCAGGTCAGCCCCCGTCAGCCCGGCGGCGTGGCGGGCGGTGCGCTCGAGCACGACGTCCTGGCCCAGCGGCTTGCCCCTGGTGTGGACCTCGAGGATGCACAGCCGCCCGCGCATGTCGGGCGGAGGGACGAAGACCTGGCGGTCGAAGCGGCCCGGGCGCAGCAGCGCCGGGTCGAGCTTCTCGAGCAGGTTGGACGCCGCCATCACGATCACGTTGTCGCGCGAGTCGAAGCCGTCCATCTCGACCAGCAGCTGGTTGAGGGTCTGATCGCGCTCGCCGGAGATGTCGCTGCCGCGCTGCGCGCCGACCGCGTCGAGCTCGTCGATGAAGATGATTGCCGGGGCGCTGTCTCGCGCCTCCTTGAACAACCGCCGGATCCGCGCCGCGCCGAGCCCGGCGAACATCTCGATGAAGCTCGACGCCGACTGGCTGATGAAGGTCGCGCCGGACTCGTGCGCGACCGCCTTCGCGAGCATCGTCTTGCCGGTTCCGGGCGGCCCATGCAGCAGGATGCCCTTCGGCACCCGGGCCCCGAGCCGCTTGAAGCGCTGCGGGTCGGAGAGGAAGTCGACCACCTCGCGCAGCTCAGCCTTGGTCTCGTCGACGCCCTCGACCTCCGCCCAGGTGACCGAGCTCTTGGACTTCGCCGAGATCTCCTGGGGCTTGGTTCGCGGCATCAGCTTCAGCGTTCGCCACATGAAGTAGCCGATCACCAGCAGCAGCGCGATCGGCGACCACGGGATCAACAGGTCGTTGAGGAAGGTCTGGTAGCTGTCGAAGCCCAGGAACGATGGCGGGGGCGCGACCGCTGCCACAGAGCTCACTTGAACGAGGGTGCGTGCCGGCACCGTCGGATCTGCGGGACGAGCTTCACCACCGCTCTATCGGCCGCTGGCCGCAGCTACCTGAGCGAAGCCTCGCCGCGCCGATCGACGACGCCCTCGGCGGCGAGGATCGCGCGCAGCGCCGCGTCGCCGATCTCGAGCTGCGTCGGCGTCGGCTCCCGGGTCGAGAGCAGGCGCTGGATCTCGTGACCGGGTACGTGGACGGCGCGTCCGAGGACTGAGCCGGGACGGCGCTCGGCGTTTGCGAACAGCTCGACCGAGGCGCCCATGCCGGCGACCGCTACAGCGCCACGCGAGAGCGGCCCGGGACTGGCCAGCGTCCGCTCGAGTATGAGCTGGCCCGCCGTCGAGAGAACGACCAGCGGCGCGATCAGGTTCGAGCCGCACCGCTGGTGCTCCTTCGGCGCCGCCTCGATCGAGCCTCCGGTCTCGTAGGCGCCGATCGCCTTGTGCTCGACCCCGTGATAGGCGGCGAGGTCGTGGTCGCGAAGCGCCGTCAGCGCCGGCAAGATGCCGATCAGCGAGGCGATCAGCTCCTCGCGCGGCCCGGCGGAGCCGTGGCGGCGGACGAGCGCGGTCAAGGCTGAGCTCAAGGCGCCGGCGGCGACCACGCGCGGGTCCTGGAAGGGCAGGCGCGCCGAGCGCAGGCGCAGCTTGACCAGCGGGATCACGAGCATCGCCTCGGCTAGGCGAACGGGGCCGCGCAGCATCGGGACGCTGCCGATCCGCCCCTGCGAGAGGGTCGGCTTGCTCCCCGAGGCGACCTCGATCCGGCCGTCGGCGGTCCGCGTCGCGGCGGCCCATGAGGTGGGGCCGTGGATCAGGAGTCCGTTTCGCATCGCCATTCCGCCGAGCCGGATCGGCCCGTCGCCGCGGCCATCTCCGCCTCCGCTGCCGGCACCTGGGCCGGCCTCGTCGCGACCGGGCTCGGCCCCGTCGGCTGACTCGAGCTCACTCATCCCAACAGCTCCCTTGCGATCCAGGTGTAGAACGAGGCCGCGAGGCCGAGGTCGTTGGCAGAGGCGCGCTCATCGATCCCGTGGATCAGCGGGGCGGCCTCGAGCAGTCCCATCTCGCGCTGGGGGCAGAATCCGTAGACGATCGCTGAGTCGAAGGCGGTCCGGAACCAGTTCGAGTCCGAGAAGCCGGCCAGCGTCACGGGAACCAAGGTGGCCTCGGGGTCGCTTGCCGCCAGCCATTCCCCGATCGCCACCGAAAGCCGGGTGTCGAGCGGCGAGCGATTGCCGACGGTCGGGTTCACGAGCTCGAGCTCGAGCCCGGCGTGATCGGCGCCCAGCACGCTCGCGATCCGCTCGCGCACCTCCGGCTCGCCCATCTCCGGCGGAACCCGGCAGTCGACCAAGAGCTCGGCCACCGATGGCGTCACGTTGTCCTTGTCGGAGGCGTGGGCGCGCGTCGGCACGAGGGTCACACGCAGCATCGGCTCGGCCAGGAAGGAGGCGACCTCCGGGGCCTCCCCGGCCAGCTCGGCGAGCACCGCGTCGAGCTCCGGGCCGGGGCCGAGCTCGCGGCCAAGCGTCGCCGCGAGGAAGGCAAGGCCCTCCGGCGTCGGGTCGAGCGGGGGCTGGTCTGCGAGCGCGGCGAGCGCCGGCGCCAGCTTCAGCAGCGCGTTGTCGCCCAACCCGGGGGTCGAGGCGTGTCCCGGCCTGCCGTGGGCACGGAGACGAAAGCGGAAGATCCCCTTCTCGCCGACGCACAGCGAATGAAAGCGCCGGCCGCCGACCTCGAAGCTCGCTCCGCCTCCCTCGTTGATCACGTAATCGGCGCGCACGGCGTCGGGGCGCTGCGTGCACAGCCATTCGGCACCGAGCGCGCCCCGCTCCTCGTCGGCGGTGCAGATCACAAGCAGCTCGCCTTCGGGCCGCCAGCCCGAGCGACCGAGCGCAATCGCCGCGGCGACCTCCGCCGCGACCTGGCCCTTCATGTCCTGGGCGCCGCGGCCACGGACCTCGCCACCCGAGAGCTCGCCGCTCCAGGGGTCGAAGCTCCACTCCTCAGAGCGCGCCGGAACGGTGTCGCAGTGGCCCAGCAGGGCCAGGGTCGGGCCCTCTCCGTCGCCCAGCCGGGCGACCAGGTTGGGCCGCTCGGGCTCGGCGCCCATCAGCTCGCACTCGAAGCCGGCCTCGGCGAGGCGCAGCGCGAGCAGCCCCTGCAGCTCGCGTTCGTTGCCCGGAGGGTTGACGGTGTCGTGGCGGATCAGCTCGCCGAGCAGCTCTACGGTCGCCTCCCGCAGCTCGGAAGGCACCGCGGCGATACCGGAGGCCTGCATCGGCGAAGCGTAACCGGCGCGGGTTCGCGGGCGGATCCCCCGATCCTCCGCCGACGTTGGGTGGACGATGAAGCCGTGCGTAGCGCGATCGCAGCGGTCGAGGCGCTCGCGGGGTCACTCGCGGGTAGGTGTGTGGCGTGACCGAGTCGCTGTTCCCCTCCGACGAGCCCGCTCCCGGCGTCGAGACCCGAACCGAGGTCGCTCCATCCGAGGCTCCCCTGGCGGTCAGGATGCGGCCACCAAGCCTCGAGGAGCTGCTGGGTCAGGATCACCTGCTGGGTCCTGGCTCGACTCTTCGGACGGCGATCGAGAGCGGCCAACCGCACTCGATGATCCTCCACGGGCCGCCCGGCTCCGGCAAGACGACGCTGGCGCGTATCGTCGCGACGGCGGCCGACGGCGCCTTCGAGGAGTGCTCGGCTGTCAACGCCGGTCGAGCCGAGGTGAGGGCCGTGCTGGGGCGCGCGGCCGATCGCCGGCGAGGCTCAGGCCGACCGACGATCTTCTTCCTCGACGAGATCCACCGCTTCAACAAAGCCCAGCAGGACGCGCTCCTCCCGGCCGTCGAGGAGGGCCTCGTGACGCTGATCGGCGCGACGACTGAGAATCCCTACTTCGAGGTCAACTCGGCGCTGCTCTCGCGCTGCCAGCTCTACGAATTGCAGCCGATCGGCCCGCAGGCGACCGAGGCGCTGCTGCGCCGGGCGCTCGACGATCCGGAGCGCGGGATCGCCGACCCTCCCGAGGTCGACGTCGAGGCGCTCTCGATGCTGGCCGAACGCGCCGGGGGCGACGCGCGCACCGCGCTCGGGGCCCTCGGGCGCGCGAGCGAGGTGGTTCGGCGGTCCGGCGGAAGGGTCGATCTCGAGCGCGCCGAGGATGCCCTCCAGCAGCGAGCGCTGCGCTACGACCGCGAGGGCGATCGCCATTACGACTACGTCTCCGCGTGGATCAAGTCGGTTCGGGGCTCCGACCCCGATGCCGCGCTCTACTACCTGGCGGCGATGCTCGAGGGGGGAGAGGATCCGCGCATCGTCTCGCGGCGGATGGTGATCCTTGCCAGCGAGGACGTCGGCAACGCCGACCCGCAGGCGATCGCCCTCGCCAACGCCTGCGCCTTGGCGGCCGATCGCGTCGGCATGCCGGAGGCACGGCTGATCCTCGCCCAGGGCACCGCCTACCTGGCGCTGGCGCCGAAGTCGAACGCGGTCACGAGGGCGATAGCGGCCGCCACCTCGTACGTCCGCGAGCACGGGGCCGAGCTGCCGCCCGACCACCTCCGAGACGCCCATTACCCCGGCGCGCGCAAGCTCGGCCGCGGGCAGGGCTACGAGTACCCGCACGACCTCCCGGGCGGCGTCTCCGCTCAGCAGCTCGCGCCCGACGCGCTGCGGGGCGAGCGCTTCTACGAGCCGACCGATCGCGGCCGCGAGGCCGAGCTCGGCGCGCGGCTCGAGGAGCTGCGGCGAGCCCGCGGGGCTGACGAGCGTCCCCCACGATCGCGGTGAGATAGGCCCCGTATGAGGGGCTGATCTTCACTCGCGCTCCACCGGGCCCTGTGCGAAGCGCCTTCTTGGGAGAATCACGGCACTGTGGCAACGAGCGCGAGGGCCGCAAGCAGGGCGCCGCAGGCTGCCTTGGCAGACGAGCCGGCAGCGGTCTCGGTGACCGGCCTTGGCCGGGCGCGGAACGATCGCCCCGTCCTGCGTGACGTCTCCTTCGAGCTCCAGCCGGGTGCCACGCTCGCCGTCCTGGGGCCGAACGGCGCCGGCAAG
>JACDBR010000132.1 GCA_013694825.1 Solirubrobacterales bacterium | reverse complement strand
GCGGGGATTCGGGCACTGCTGATCGACCGCGGCGGCCGCGGCGACATCGCCACGCTGGCGGAGCTGGCGCCGCTCGTCGGTGGCACCGCTCGAGGCTGAAGGCGCCGGCCGAGCGCCGCTTCGTGGCACGATGATGGCCGTATGAGCACCGGTGAAGAGCCCCTGCGCCCGGTCGCCGCCTCGCCACCGGCGGGACCGGACGGCTCGCGCCTGCACCCGGTTCGCTGGGGTCCGAGCCAGGTGGCGGTCGGGGTCCTGACGATGATCGGCCTGATCTTCGTCAGCTCGGCGCTCGTCATCGGGATCGGCGTCGCCGACCTCGACTCGGTCAGCGGAGCGCTCGTCCTCCAAGCCCTGTTCGCGCTCGTGCTGGCCGGCGCCGCGCTTCTCGTCGCAAGCTCGATGAAGGGCTTCGCCGGCGCTGCCGAGCTCGGCTTTCGATCGCCATCCGGGAGCTACTTGCGCGACACGGTGCTGGCCTTCTTCGCCTACTTGGGGCTGGCCTTCCTGATCTCGCTGGTCTTAACCGCGGAGCAGACGGACGTGACCCGGACGCTCGGAGTCGGCGAGAACGCCGCCGCGAGCATCGCGGCCGGTCTGCTGATCTGCGTTGCGGCCCCGCTGAGCGAGGAGCTGTTCTTTCGCGGCTTCGCCTTCGCCGGCCTTCGCAGCGGCCTTTCGTTCATACCGGCTGCGGTGATCTCCGGCGGGGTCTGGGGCCTCTTCCACCTCTCCGGCGGAACGAACCTCGTGGTAGTGCTCCAGCTCGGGTTGTTCGGCGTGGTCCTGGCTTGGCTTTATGAGCGCACCGGCTCGCTCTGGCCCCCAATCGCGCTGCACGCGTTCAACAACGCGATCGCCTTCACCCTGCTGACCGCGTGAGCGAGCTCGAGGCCAAGCGCCAGGCGCTGATCGCGGAGCTGCGCGAGCACTCGCTCGTGCTCGGCGAGGTCACGCTCTCCAGCGGCCGCACGGCCTCCTACTACGTCGACGCCAGGCGCACGCTCATGCGGCCGGCCGGGCTACTGGCGGCCGGTGAGCTGATCGCGGCCGAGGCGCGCCGGGTGGGCGCGAGCGCGGTCGGCGGTCCCGTGATGGCGGCGATCCCGCTGGCCTGCGCGGCAATCGCCGTGCCCGCAGGCGAGGGGCTCGTTGGCTTCTTCATCCGCAAGGAGCGAAAGCAGCACGGCCTCCAGCGTTGGGTCGAGGGCCCGGTGGAGCCCGGCGCGCGCTGCCTAGTCGTCGAGGACACGGTCACGACCGGCGGCTCGACGGTCGATGCGATCGAGCGGATCCGCGAGCAGGGACTGAAGATCGCCGGCGCGCTGGTGGTGGTAGACCGGCTCTCCGGCGGCGCGGACGCGATCGCGCAGGCCGCGGGCGTGCCCTGCCGGGTGCTGGCGACGATCGACGAGGTCTACCCGGAGCGCCCCGACCGCTGAGGCGAGCCCGAAGGCAAACGGACGAGCGTCCGTGTCGCCCTCGCTCAGGGCGACCGGCCTGGCTAGGGATCGACCTCGCCCTCGAAGAGCCCGAAGAAGGCTGCCTGGGGATCGGAGGCGATCAGGATCATGCCGGCCTCGATCGGCATCGGCCCAGCGGCGACGTGGCCACCGGAGCTCGCGATCTGCTGCGCGGCGGAATCGAGGTCGGCGTGGGTGAAATAGACGAACCAGTGCGGCGGGGCGCCGCCGCCGGTCTGCTCCAGCGGCATCATGCCGCCGTTCAAGGAGCCGGCGTTGCGGATCGCCCAGTAGCTGCTCTGCTCGCTCGAGTGGTCGTCGAAGCTCCAGCCGAAGAGGCCGGAGTAGAACTCCCGGGCGCCCTCGACGTCGCTCGTGTTGAGCTGGTTGAGGCTCATCGCCCCTGGATCGTTGACGCGGCCGGCCCCCGGATGGTCCTTGGCCTGCCAGATCGCGAAAACGGCGCCCTGGGGATCGGCCAGCAGCGCCATGCGCCCGGCGTCCATGACGTCGAAGGGCTCCATCATCGCGCTGCCGCCGAGGCCGGTCGCACGGTCGGTCGCCGCGTCGGCGTCGTCGACCGTGACGTAGGAGAGCCAGGCCGGCGGCTGCCCCGGCGCGCTAAGCTGCTGGAGCGCTGCGACGTGGTCGCCGCCGAGCGAGATCATCGTGTAGACGCGCCCGTCGCCGACCGGGCTGTCCTCGTACTCCCAGCCGAGCAGCTCACCGTAGAAGCGCTTCGCCGCGTCGGGGTCGGGGGTCGAGAGGTCGGTCCAGGAGAAAGTCCCGGGCGCGTATTCGCTTCGCTTGCCCATCGCGGCAAACCCTATCCGCGCGTCTCCCATCGGTCCAGATCCTGGTGCGACGCCCAGCCGGGCATCCGCCGCCGGGAGACGGCCTACCCATCCATGGGGGCCCTGGTGCTCGGCATCCATGCCTCGCAAGTCTCCCGTCGCCGCAAGCCCGGCCGTGCGTCCGGCGAGTTCAGGGAGACGCAGGGAAGCTCTGGCTGCCGGGGCAGCCAGCGAGCCTGACTGTGACGGGGCCGTCGCTCGTCACGTCGAGCCGCGCGTTGCAGTTCAGGCGGGCGCGCTTGGTCGCGACGACGAGGCGGCCGATGTTCTCGAGCTCGAGGCTGAGGCGATTGCGCTTCGGCTGCGGTTCGCTCGGTCCCCAGGCACGGCTCGTCTCGGTGAAGTTGAGCGGCCCGATGTTGCCGCCCTCGAGCGTGCCGTTGCGCGCCTCGGTGGGCTCGGCGACCGGCACGCCACGGCCGAAGCCCTGGGAGAACGCCTCGACTCGGCCGAGTGGCGCCTGGCCGGAACCGTCTCGCAATCGCAGTCCGGAGAGCCAGTAGGCGTGGTCGCCGACCGTGCCGAGCCGGGGGAAGTCCATCGTCGGGTTGACGACGTAGGGCTGCAGACGACCGCGGTACTGGCCGACGCAATCGGTCGGCTGGCCGCAGGATGGATCCGGAAACCGCGTCGTCTGCTTGCTCGCAAAGCGCGTGCTCATGATCCGGTTGATCGGGCCGCTGGTCGGGATGCCGGCGGGCTTGCCCCGCAGAGGGTCGTTCGCGCCGCGGCGCAGCTTGGCGAAGTCGACGCGGGCCGAGAACGGCTTCAGGCTGTTCTCGCGAAGCGCCGCCGCCTGAGCCTTGTCGCGCCACCAGGCGGGGTTGGCGACGGCACCCGTCCCGGACGCCTCGGAGAGGTCGGGCAGCGGCTCTTGGTGGCGGAAGGCGAGGTTGAAGATCGCCGTCGGGTCGGGCAGCCCGGCGGCGC
>JACDBR010000116.1 GCA_013694825.1 Solirubrobacterales bacterium | reverse complement strand
GAGCTTGCTCGCGGAGGCCCAGCGCAGGCGCCCGGCGCGAACCTCGCGGGCGAAGTTGGGATAGAAGGTGAGCCCGTTGAGGAGCGTCTGCCAGATCCAGCGCTGGGCGCGGCGGGTAGCTGGAGAGGAGATCCGCCCGAGCGAGCGGCCGGCGCCGCGAGCCAGCAGGTCGAGCGAGCTCGGCGTCAGCAGCAGCAGCCCCGGGGCTTCGCGGATAGCCGCCCATCCCTCGAGCCCGATCGACGCCTGCCAGCTCGCGCGGTTGGGCGCCTGGACCAGCTCAGCGCCCGGCTCTCCCTGTTTGCCACGGCTCGTGATCGCGGCCAGCTCACGCTCCAGATTGACGTCCCGACCGCGCGGCAGCGCCACGCCGCAGTCCTCGCAGCGGTCGACGATCGTCTCGTCGGCGTCGTCTGGGAGTGGCATCCCGACGGTCGCTCCGCGCGCGCTCGTCAGCGTCAGCCAGCCGTAGAGCTGCGAGCCGCACAGCGGGCAGCGCCCTGGCGCGAGGCGGCCCTTCTGATTCTCAGTGTCATCTCCCGGCGAGACTAGGTCGTCCGTCTCGCGCGCCCCCGGCGACGTCGGCGGCGAGTTCAGCCGACGCCTCGCTCCGGGCTGCCGTGCGGCGCCGACGCCCGAACCGCCGCCACGCGCTCGAGCTGTCGAGCTGGTGCCCCATACGGGCATCAAGCTCGAAGTCCGCGATCGTCGTTCCTGCGACTTCGAGGTTGATGCCCTCAGAGGGGTTCAAGTCGACGGCTCGAGGGATCGGGGTCCGCCGGATTGGCCTCTCGATCCTTGCCTCGGCTCCCGGGGCAGGACGCGGCTGGTGATGCTCCGCCCTTCGGCTCGGGGCGCCGGGACTCCGGGCCCGCGATTGCTCTAGCGTTCGCGCGGTGGCGCCGCCTACTCCGATCCAGAGGGCCCGCCAGGCGCGGTTCGAGACGGCGATAGGCCTCGCGGCTCCGTTCCTCGACCTCGTGCTGGCGATCGGCGACCGAATCTCGAGGATCGCCGGGCCCGACGATCCGAGCTATCCGCTGCGCCCGCCCGGTCAGCCCTCCGAGCTCGACCGCCTGGCGCGCGAGAGCCGCCAGCGCCTCGAGGCGGCTCAGGCGCGAGCGGAGCCGGGAGCCGCCGTAGCCTCGCCGCCGGCCACCGGAGCCGGCTCGCCAGGGCTCGAGGCCTCGCCGCCCGAGTAGCCCTGGCGCCTGAACAGATCGTCGACCAGCGAGGCGACCCGGTCGAGGAAGAGGATCCCGTCGAGGTGGTCGAGCTCGTGCAGGACGCAGCGCGCCTCGAACCCGCTGCAGCGGACCTCGCCGCGCGCGTGCGCGACCCGGATCGACGTCGCCCGGCGCACGTTCGCGGTCAGATCAGGGATCGACAGGCAGCCTTCGCGCGCGGTCTCCGCGCCCTCCGACTCGACCAGGCGCGGGTTCGCGAGGACGAGCAGCCCGTTGGACGTCTCGGCCTTGCGGTGGCCGCTGACGTCGACCACGGCGATCCGGCTGAGCTCGCCGATCTGCGGGGCGGCGATCCCGACGCAGCCGGGAAACGAGCGCATCGTCTCGACCAGGTCGGCGGCGACGTCGTCGATCCGCTCGGCCTGGATCGGCGCCATGACCTGCTTGAGGATTGGCTCGGGGTAGATCAGGACCGGGCGGACCGTCCCGGGCACCTAGAGCGCCTCGGCGTCGAGCTCGCGCAGGCTGACCTCGAGGCCGCCGTCGCCGGCGGCCTCACCGAGCCCGGCCCGGAGCTCGGACTCGGAGGCTCCGCCCAGCTCGAGCTCGAGGATCATCGCGTAGAGCGGGCTCTCCTCGCTGCCGACCAAGCGCGTCTCCAGCCCGGTCACGTTGACTCCGAGCCGGGCGAGCACGGTTGAGACCGAGTGGACGATCCCGGGATGGTCGGCGCCGTAGACGCTCAGCACATGGCTCGGCTCGGGCCGTTCGCTTGCCGCCGGGTCGAGCCGGCTGGCCTGGACGGTGTCCAGCGAAAGCTCGTCGCGGACTCGGTCGAGGCCGGCGGCGAGCTGCGCCGGCGAGGCGGTCTCGGGCAGGTCTGCCACCAGCATCACCGCGAAGTGGCCGCGCATGATCGACATCTGCGAGTCGGCGAGGTTGGCGTCGAGGGCCAGCAGCTCTCTGGTCAGCGCGGCGACGATCCCCGGCCGGTCACGACCGACCGCGGTGACTGCGTAGTGGGCCACGGCCCGTAAGATAGGCGCCCCTCTGCCGGAGAGCGGTATGAGGCCCCCTCGAAGTGATCAGCCGCGAAGCAACCCTGGAGCGCGAGCGCCGCTGGGCGCGTCCGGCGGGCATCTCGGCCCTGCTGGTGACGCCGCTGTACTTCGTCGCCCAGTACTCGCAACAGTCGCTGCGCGGGAGCTCGTCGGGCGGCCTGTTCACCGACGTGCTGCCTGTGATCGACGCCAACGCCGGCGCGCTCGTCCTGCCTGCGGTGCTCGGTGCGCTGTCCTTCTTGGCGATGATCGCGCCGCTGGTCTACCTGTTCGAGGCGGCGAGGGCCCGCAGCGAGCGGGTCCGCCTCGCGATGATCGGGTTCGCCGTGCTCGCGCCGGTGCTGCTGGCGATCCAGGCCGTGATGGTGATCGTCACCCAGACCCAGATCGCCGCCGACTTCGTCGCCCAGTCGACTCCCGGGGGCGACGTCTACACGCTGTTCAACGAGATCGTCGAGAGCTCGACCGCGAACGAGATCGCCAGCAGCGTCGGCGTCCCGGCGGGCGTCGCGCTGCTGGTCGCGCTGATCTACATCCCGCTGCAGTCGATGCGGGTAGGCCTGCTGTCGCGGTTCATGGCGACCTTCGTGATGGCGCTCGCCGTCCTGACGATCATCCCCGTGGTGCCCGTGCCGGCGATCCAGCTCTTCATCTCGCTGTGGTTCTTCTTCCTCGGGCTGGTCATCCT
Source organism: Solirubrobacterales bacterium (assembly GCA_013694825.1). GTDB lineage: Bacteria > Actinomycetota > Thermoleophilia > Solirubrobacterales > 70-9 > JACDBR01. The sequence continues at coordinate 227 of JACDBR010000116.1, read as the reverse complement.
CGACAAGGTCCGCCGCGCGCGGCCACCGGCCTGGGCCGCCGGGGTGGCAATGCCCTGGCCGAAGCCGGGCGAGCCGGCGCGAGAGCCCGAGCAGCAGGCCTCCCCCGAGGACTTCACCGAGGGTCGTGCGACCGAGACCACCACCGAGCCCAATCCGAACGCGGCTCGCCGCGAGCGCGCCAAGCGAAAGAAGCGAAAGCGCAGGACTTGAGCGCTCTCGACCCGGC
>JACDBR010000108.1 GCA_013694825.1 Solirubrobacterales bacterium | reverse complement strand
GTCGTGGTCGGCCTCGTGGGCGTCGAGGCCGGCGGCCGCGGCGAAGCTCTCGACGAGCTCGTCGGCGCCCTGCATCCAGCAGCTGATGTTGTGGCAGACGAGCACGTTGTGCTCGCCGGCGGGGGTGGTGCGAAAGAGGTCGTAGAAGCTCGCCACCGACTCTAGGTAGGCGGGGGTGAGGCCCATCACGGCGGCGGCCTCGCGGATCCCCTCGGGAGTGCACCAGCCGTAGCGGCGCTGGACCGCCCAGAGCGCCGGGATCGAGGCCGAGCGGATCCGCGGGTAGCGCGACATCGCAGCCTCGATCTCGCCCTGGAGCTCAGCCGGGACGTCGACCTCGTGCAGCTCGGGGACGGGCTCGGCATCTTCGGGGCGCATCGAGTCGATCAGCTCGCGCCGCTCGCTCGCGCTGAGGTCGTCGGTGGGCCGCAGCTCGGGGCTGCTCATCGGTCGATTCCGCCGAGGATCGGGTCGAGCATCGCCAGGTTTACGATCAGGTCGGCGATGTAACCCCCGACGCACATCTCGCGCAGCGCCTGCAGGTTGATGAAAGAGGGGTCGCGGAAATGCACCCGCGCCGGCTTTGCCGAGCCGTCGGCCAGCACGTAGCAGCCGAGCTCGCCGCGCGGCGACTCGACCGGGTTGTAGATCTCGCCGGGTGGGACCCGAAAGCCCTCGGTGACGAGCTTGAAGTGATGGATCAACGCCTCCATCGAGGTCGAGAGCTCGTGGCGGGGCGGCAGCACGACCTTGCGGTCGTCGGCCACCCAGGGACCCTCCGGCAGGCCGTCGAGCGCCTGGGTGACGATCTTGACCGACTCGTACATCTCCTGGATCCGAACTCGGTAGCGGTCGTAGTTGTCGCCGACGGTGCCGACGGGGATCTGGAAGTCGAAGTCGCCGTATGGCAGGTAGTCGGAAACCTTGCGCAGGTCCCAGGGCTCTCCGGTGGCCCGCAAGAGCGGCCCGGTGACGCCGAGCTCGAGCAGCCGCTGGCGCGAGACGATCCCGATTCCGCGAGTTCGCTGGAGGAAGATCTCGTTGCGGTCGAGCAGCGCCTCGTACTGGCCGATCCGGGCGGGCATCTGCTCGCAGAATTCGCGCAGCTTGGCCTCGAAGCCGAGCGGGATGTCCTCGAAGACGCCGCCGACCTGGAAGTAGCGGGTGTGCATCCGCTGCCCGGTCGACATCTCGAACAGGTCGAGGATCTGGTCGCGCTCGCGAAAGCAGTACCAAAACATCGAGATCGCGCCGAGGTCGAGCGCCGAGGTGCCAAGCCAGACGAGGTGCGAGTGAATGCGGTTCAGCTCCATGTGGATGATCCGCAGGTATTGGGCGCGGGCGGGGATCTCGAGCTCGAGCATCTGCTCGATCGCCCCGCAGAAGGCCTGCATGTTGAAGAAGTAGGAGAGGTAGTCCATCCGCTCCACGTACGGGATCACCTTCCAGTAGGCCTTGTCCTCGCACGACTTCTCGATCCCGGTGTGCACGTAGCCCATCACCGGCTTGAGGTCGATCACCGTCTCGCCCTGGAGCGAGACGAGCAGCCGCAGGACGCCATGGGTCGCCGGGTGGTGCGGCCCCATGTTGATCGTCATCAGCTCATGCTCGAAGTCGAGCGCCTCGCCGGCCTCGGTGCGCTCGACGGGCGAGGTGCCGACGATCGTCGCCTCGGTGCGCGCGATCACGTCGGCGCCGGTCGGCTTGAAGGTCGGGTCGCGCTCGACATCGCGCTTCGACGGATCGGTCTCGGGCTGACCGGGCTTGGGCTTGTCGCTGATCGTCATCGGTGCGCCTCTAGCGGTACCAGCCCGGCACCTGTTGCTCGGTGTTGGTGAAGATCACCGGCTCGCCGCCGATCGGGAAGTCGCGGCGCTGGGGCCAGCCGACGTAGTCCTCGGGCAGCAGGATGCGCCGCAGGTCCGGATGGCCGCGGAAGATGATGCCGAAGAAGTCGTAGCCCTCGCGCTCGGCGAAGTCGGCGGTCGGGAACATGTCGGCCACCGAGTCGATCTCGGGTAGTCCCTCGGCGGGCTCGGGAAGCGCGGCGCGGACCCTGATCCGCTCGACGCGCGCCATGTTCAGCAGCTCGTAGTGAACGCCGAAGCGCGGCTCCGCGGGCAGGTAGTCGGCGACGTGGAGGCTCGCCAGGAAGGAGTACCCCTGAGCGGGCGTCTCGCGCAGCCAGCCGAGCACGTCGCGTATCTGCTCGGGGTCGGCGATCAGGCAAGCCTGGCCGTGCTCGTGGTAGGTGCCGAGGATGGCGCCGGCGTGGTCTTGCTCGATCTCGATCGAGATCAGCTCGAGCCCGGGCGCGTCGGGCATCAGTGCCTCGCGCCCTCGGGCTTGACCTCGATCGGGCCGACCTCGGCCAGCAGCGCGCGGGCCTCGTCGTAGGCCGACCGCGAGGCGGCAGACGGGGCGTCTTCGGCCAGGTCGCCGCGCGCCCACTCCTCGGTTCCGTAGGCGTTGTAGCGCTGCCTCCAGCCCGGGTCGGGATTGCCCTGGATCATCCGCTGGAGCTTGTTGAAGCCGTAGAGCAGGGCCTCGGGCCGGGGCGGGCAGCCCGGCACGTGGACGTCGACGGGCATGAACTTGTCGGCGCCCTGGACGACCGCGTAGTTGGAGAACATCCCGCCCGAGGAGGAGCAGGCGCCCATCGAGATCACCCAGCGCGGCTCGAGCATCTGGTCGTAGATCCGCCGGATGACCGGCGCCATCTTGATCGAGACGCGGCCGGAGAGGATCAGGAAGTCGGCCTGGCGCGGCGAGGCGCGGAAGGCCTCGGCGCCGAAGCGGGCGATGTCGTAGCGCGCCGTTACCTGCGACATCATCTCGATCGCGCAGCAGGCGAGCCCGAAGGTCGCCGGGAACATCGAGTTCGCGGCTCCCCAGCTCAGCAGCTTCTGCAGCGTCGTCGCGAGCACCGACTCCTCGACGTGCTTGTCAAGCCCGACCTGGTCGAGGTCGCCGCGCAGCATGTCGCGGGCCCGCAGCTGGCGGATCCGAAGCTCCTCGGCCGAGCGCGGCTGGTCGAGCGGGGAGAGGCCGCGGATCTTCTCGCGCTTCACTTCCAATCGAGGGCTCCCCGTCTCCAGACGTAGATCAGCGCCACCAGGAGCAGGACTACGAAGAGGACGATCTCGGCGAGCACGAAGACCGAGTCGGCGCCGTTGAGGATCACCCCGACCGGATAGAGGAAGACGACCTCGATGTCGAAGAGGATGAAGAGCATCGCGATCATGTAGAAGCTGATCCCGAAGCGAAAGTTCTTGGAGACCTCGCTCGGCAGGCCGCATTCATACGGATCGCGCTTGGAGTCGCGCTCGGTCGCGCGGGCTCCGACCAGGCCGTTGACCAGCGCGAAGATGGTGCCGACCAGCCCTCCGAGAGCGGCGAACACGAGCACCGGCAGATAGCTTGAGAGCACGGCCTCCGACCCTACCTTCCTCTGCCTCTCCGACTCCGGCTCCGATCCTTCGAAGCCAGCCTTGACGAAGGCGTTTATACACCTACTTTGTATCAAGTTGCTACATAGTGTCTTTCAGCATCAGCAAGCCAATAATCCGACCTCGTGGAGCGGGTTTGGCCGCTCGGCTGGGGTG
>JACDBR010000074.1 GCA_013694825.1 Solirubrobacterales bacterium | reverse complement strand
GGTCATTCCCACCCTGTGCACCACGCACGAGGCGCTCCATGACCTGTTCAATCGCCCTGAGGACTACTCCGTGCCATACCCCGATGGTGACCCCGGCGAGATGGAGCCAGACATCGGGGAGCTGGGCAACAGAGTCGACGCGGAGGCCCTGTTCGACGGCTGGGGGTATGTGCACCTCTACGATCGCAACCTCAACGAGCAGGACACGTTCGCGATCCCGGAGGCCATGCAGGAGTCGAGGGCCGTCGGCTTCGGGGACCTCTCCGTGCATGAGGTCGCGACGGACCCGACGAACCCGGGCCTCGCATATCTGTCGTATTACGCGGGCGGGCTGCGCGCGATCCGGATCGTCAAGGACCGGGACCGCTGCGTTGCCGCTGGCGAGGACGACTTCCCGTGCTTACTGGAAGCGGGCGGTTACCTGGATGCCAACGGGAACAACTTCTGGGGCGTCGAGGTCTGGACTGATCCCTCCACCCAGAAGGAGTACGTCCTGGCAAGCGACCGCGACAGCGGCCTCTGGATCTTCAGGCAAAAGGGGTAGATCGCGGGGAATCGCCGTGATTTGGCTTGATAACCGCTTGCCGACCACGGCGGGCCGACTAGGACCCACGCTCTCAAGCTAGAGGTAGGGGGGCAGGGCCGTCCCGCGCGGTGTGGGCCTTGCCGCCCCGCGTAGATTGCCGGGTGTGACCCTCGGATACGAAGCGCGGATTGGTCGCTACGGAGCCGGGTTGGCAAGCGCACTGATCGGTGTCGCCGGAGTCCGCCCGAGCGAGTGCTTGATGTCGGTTGCGGAACGGGCGCCCTGACCGTCCGCCTCGCCGAGCTCCTCGGTCCCGAGCGGGTCGTCGGGGCCGATCCAGACGCCGAAGCCGTGGCGAAGTGCGGAGCGCGCGTTCCCGGCGCTCAGTTACACCAAGCGCGGGCCGAGTCGCTGCCCTTCCTCGACGCCAGCTTCGATGGCGTCCTTGCCCAGCTCGTCGTCGGGCTGCTGAACGATCCGGCTGCCGGAGCGGCGACCAGCTCACCCCGCGCGAGCGGGAGGTTCTCGAGCTGGTGGCGCGGGGACTGTCGAACCGCGAGATCGCCGGGGCCCTTGTCGTCGAGGAGTCGACGATCAGGACCCACACGAAGCGGATCCTGATGAAGCTGGACCTCCGCGATCGCGTGCAGATCGTGATCTTCGCCTACGAGAGCGGTGTCAGCCGACCTGCCGCCGATCGGTCACTCCGGAACGCATAGAGTCGATTTTCGTCCAGTCGATGCCTCACACCGCCATGACCCTGCCGCCCGGACCTTCGGCCCCGCCCGCAGTGCAAACGGCCCGCTGGTTGTTTCGTCCGATCGAGTTCATGGACGCATGCCGGCGCCACCACGGCGACGCTTTCAGCGTCAGGTTTCTCGGCTTCCAGACGCCGATGGTGATGATCTCTGACCCTGCGGCGATCGGGGCGCTCTACAGGGGCCGAGAGAGTGGCCTCCCCCCGGGGCGAAGCTTTGCGCTCGAGCCTGTGATGGGCTCGCGCTCGGTCCTCTTGCTCGAGGGATCGGAGCACCTATCGCGGCGCAAGGCGATGCTGCCGGCTTTCCATGGCGAGCGCATGCGGAAGTACGAGTCGGTGATCACCGAGGTGATCCACGCGGAGATCGCCTCCTGGCCCCTCGGCAGCTCCTTCCCGGTCCATTCGCGGATGCAGGCCGTGACGCTCGAGGTGATCATGCGGGCCGTCTTCGGGGTCACCGACCCGGCACGCCTCGAGAGGATGCGCGGCCTGCTGGCGCGGATGCTGAGCAACACGGCTTCGCCGCGTCTTCAGCTTCGGGTGATGCTCGCCCGCCGCTTCGGCCGCCGCGATCCGATCGACAACCTGCGGCGTGAGGGTGCGGCGGTCGACGATCTCATCCAGGCTGAGATCGACGAGCGGCTTGCCGATCACCGACCCGGCGAGCGTGAGGACATCCTCTCGATGCTCATCGCTGCCCGATTCGAGGACGGCTCTGAGATGAGCCACGAAGAGCTCCGCGACCAGCTGATCACCCTGCTTCTCGCTGGGCATGAGACGACCGCGACGGCGCTGGCATGGACCTTCGACCTCCTGCTTCGCCACCCGGAGCCGCTCGCGAGGTTACGCGGCGAGCTAGACGCCGGCACGGATGGATACCTGCGCGCCGTAATCGCGGAGGCCCTTCGCCTGCGCCCGGTGGTCCCGCTGGCCGGCAGGCGATTGCGATCTGAGCTGCGGGTCGACGGGCACATGCTTCCGGAAGGAACCGACGTTACCCCGGCAATCTGGCTCACCCACACGCGCGCTGACATCTATCCAGATCCGTTTGAGTTTCGCCCCGAGCGCTTCTTGAACGGGGCGCCCGAGACCTACGCGTGGATCCCGTTCGGAGGCGGGGTTCGCCGCTGCCTCGGTGCCGCTTTTGCCGAGTTCGAGATGCGGGTCGTCCTCCGTGAGGTTCTCTCCCATCTCGACTTGCGGATCGCCAACTCGAAACCCGAGCGGATCGCTCGCCGGAACATCACCTTCTCGCCCCGGGGGGGCACGCCCGTGATCGTCACCTCCCGCCGCTGATCCATAACGGCTTCACCCTGCGCACCCACAACCGAAGATTGGCAAGACCACTGAATCTCGAGCCCCGGATCGGAGTAGGCGCCGAGATCCGCGCCACCTACCTACTACTCTACGTCGTATCTAGCGAGCAAAGGAGCAATGGTGGAGTCGATCCTCTTAGGACTAGCCGTCCTGGCATGCCCAGTCGGGATGGGTCTGATGATGTGGATGATGGGCAAGGGCATGACCGGCGGAGGCGACCGGAAGGCGCAGGCCAAGGTGGACGAGATGCGAATCGAGCAGCAGCGACTCGCGAGCGAGGTCGAGCGACTGGAACGTGAGCGCGCTGGCGAGCTCGCCGCACGCTGACCGAGACTGCCGTCTTGATCGCGTCCGCAGCCAGGCTGCCACATGCGTAGCCTTCATGAGCATGCCTAGAAGCGACGATCCGCCGCCTCTGCACGAACTCGAATCGCTGGTCATGGAAGAGGTCTGGAGCCAAGGCCAGGCCACGGTGAGAGAGGTCTTGTCGGCGCTCAATGACGGCGAGAAGGTGCGGGCCTACACCACCGTGATGACGATCATGACCCGGCTGGAGGCTAAGGGTTTGCTGACTCGTGAGCGCCGCGGAAAGACCGACATCTACAAGCCGGTCATGAGCCGCGAGCAGTACCTCTCCGCGCGCGCGGAGAGTGAGGTCGAAGCCCTGGTCAGCGAGTTCGGCGACATCGCCCTCGCGCAGTTTGCCGAGCGGGTAGGCAAGCTTGATACCAGGCGGCTTGACGCGCTTCGAAAGCTGGCTGCGCGTGACTAGCGCCCGCCGTCTTTATCTCTTGCATCTAGGCCTGGGCTCGGTCGGTGCGGCGGCCGTGTTAGGCGCGACGATTGTGGCTCTCACCAGAATCGAGCCCGACCTCCCCCCGGCCAACGCGATGCTCGCCGCCTGTCGCGGCATCCTTCCCACGGAGCCTGGACTCGGTCTGCTCGTGCTGGCTCTCGGGATACTGGGCCTGGCCGTAATCACCTTGGCCGCGCGCTCGCTCAGCCGGCAACTTCGTAGACAGCGACGCTTCCTCCGGCGCTGGGCCCGCCTGAATGCGATCGAGGTCAACGGCCGCGAGCTCGTACTGGTTCGAAGCACGACCCCGGAGGCATTTTGCGCCGGATTTCTGCGTCCCAGGATCTACCTCTCGACGGCGGCCCTCGAGCGACTTACGGACGCAGAGCTCCGTGCCGTCATTGCCCACGAGACGCATCATCAGCGAAGCCACGACCCGCTCCGGGTCCTGCTTGCCACCGTCGCCGCAGAAGCCCTTTTCTTCCTACCCGCCCTGCGTGTGCTCAACGAGCGCTACAGGGAGCTGGCCGAACTCGCCGCTGACGAGGCCGCCAGCAAGGCCGAGGGTGCTCCGGTACTTGCCTCGGCTCTCTTGACCTTCGGAGAGCGCGACGGGCAGACCGCACCCGTCGTCGGGATCGCCGCTGAGCGTGTGGATCACCTGTTGGGAAATCCTCCACGCTGGCGCCTGCCGCTTTCGACCTTTACCGGTTCGCTGATCATTCTCAGCTCACTCCTCATTGTCATCGTGACCGCCGGCGACCAAGTTGCGACCGACAGCTTCAGCCTCGTGCCCCTAGTGGCCGAGGTCTGCATGATCGCCATGTTCGCGCTCCCGCCGGTCATCGGTGTCAGGCTCCTATTTCGCTGGCGCGGGCAGCGTCCTCGGCTTTATGGCCAGGTTTGAGCTCCCGGCGGACTTCGGGCTCCGGCAGATGTCCGGTCGCAGCCGACAGGGAAACAGGATCGGTCCGTCAGATCCAAGTCGTGACTTCGCATTTACCTCGTCTTACGACGCCGCGTAGTAGAATATGTGGCCTAGAAGCAAACTCACTACAGCGGGGCCCACTGGACCAGACTCACCACAGCGGGCCCGTGGACAAGGGCTCAAAGATGAGAATGAAGCACACGACTCTCGCCGTCACGGCCACCGCCCTCGCTCTCGGTGCCGGCGGAGGCTACCTCGCGGCGGATACCGTGCAACCAGCTGTTGCGCAGTCACCGCCAGCGAAGACCCAGCACTCAGACGACTCGATGATGGGTGGCGGGATGGGCTCAATGATGGCCGATCCGGCGAACGCCGATCACGAGGAGATGATGCCGCGCCCGGCGATGCCCGGGATGGACGCCGAGGCAACGCGCCAGTGCGCCGAGATGGCCGAGATGGCCGAGATGGCCGAGATGATGAGCCAACATGCTGGGATGGCCGAGATGAGGTTGCACGAACACATACAGGGCTGACGTGGGCGAGGCCGCACTACGCGTCGGTTATCAACTGCGATGAGGGAAGCGATGGTCGTGCGCAGTAGATGCCGCCTTTGGTGCATAGCTGGCGTCTCTATCTCGAGGTTGCCTTGAGGCTGATCAAGAGCCCACGTTGCACGATCTCACTGCTGGTCCTGCTGGTCGCCGTCGTTTCGCTTTCGGCCTGCGGTGCCGACGAAGCGACGCTCAGCGAGGGGGACGGCGCAGCCGAAGCGGACAAAGGGGCCGCCTTGGAGCACGTCCACGGGCTCGGCGTCAACCCGGCGGACGGGCGCCTGTTCATCGCCACGCACAACGGCATGTTCACGGCGGCGGAGGGCGAGACCACGCCCGAGCCTGTCGGCGCTCGGCAGGACGTCATGGGCTTCTCCGTGATCGGCCCCGACCGCTTCATCGGCTCCGGCCACCCCGGTCCCGATCAGGATCTCCCTCCCAGCCTCGGGCTGATCGAGTCGCGCGACGGCGGCGAGACTTGGGAGAGCATCTCGCTGCTCGGCGAGGCCGACTTCCACGTGCTCGAATCCGCCGGCGAGAAGGTCTACGGCTTCGACGGCGCGCAGGGGCGGCTGCTGGTCTCGAGCGATGCGGGACAAAGCTGGGAGCAGCGGGTCGCGCCGGCGGCGATGTTCGACCTAGCGATTGATCCGGAAGACTCCTCCAGCGTCGTGGCGGCGACCGAGGAGGGCTTGTTCTCGTCCACCGATGAGGGTCGGAGCTGGCGCCCGCTGCGGTCCGATCTCGCTGGGCTGCTGGCCTGGCCTAATGAGAAGCGGCTTTACCTGATCGATGGGGAGGGCAGGGTTCAGCTCAGCGCCGATGGTGGCGCTGTGTGGGAGACCGTTGGCAGCGTCGGCGGCCAGCCGGCCGCCTTGATCGCGAATCAGGACGAGCTCTACGCCGCGCTCGTGGATGCAACCGTGCAGCACTCGACCGACGGCGGTGCCACCTGGACCGTCCGAACGGCCCCTTAGGCGTGGCGGGCATGGCGGGATGGATGGGCGCGATGATGCTGCTGGGAGTACTGCTGCTGGCCTTGTTGATCGGCTTCGCGGTCTACCTGGGTGCCCGGGCCGCCTCGACCGGCCCCAAGCAGGCGAGCGCGCGCGAGGCACTGCGGCATCGACTGGCGGCGGGCGAGATCACCCCCGACGAGTACCGCGAGCGCGCCTCGCTCCTGAGTGACCACGACCGCGGGGCCTAGACAGAGTCGCCTCGAGCCCGCGCATCGAGTGGCCCGAGCGCCAGCAGCCGGTCGCGCTAGGCGACTACCGGCGCGCCGTCCTCGCGCCGGCCGGCTTCGGACGTCGGGGCCTCCGAGCCGGAGTCCGAGCGACCCGCCTCGAACTTGCGCAGTCGCAGCGAGTTGGAGACGACGAAGACGCTCGAGAGGGCCATCGCGGCTCCGGCCACCAGAGGGTTGAGGAAGCCCGTGACCGCCAGCGGCAGCGCCGCGACGTTGTAGGCGAACGCCCAGAAGAGGTTGCCCTTGATGGTGGCGAGCGTCCGGCGCGAGAGCCGAATCGCGTCCGCGGCTGCGCGGAGGTCGCCGGAGACCAAGGTCAGGTCTGAGGCCTCGATCGCCACGTCGGTGCCGCTGCCGATCGCCAGCCCGAGATCGGCTTGGGCGAGAGCCGGAGCGTCGTTGATGCCGTCGCCGACCATGGCAACGGTCCGGCCCTGCTCCTGGAGGGCCTTGATGGCCGAGGCCTTCTCGGCCGGCAGCACCTCGGCCACGACCTCCTCGATGCCGACCTTCGCGGCTACCGAGTCGGCCGTCGCGCGGTTGTCGCCGGTCAAGAGCACCGGGCGCAGACCCAGCCGGTGGAAGCGCTCGACGGCTTCGGCCGAGCTCGGCTTGATCGTGTCGGCGACCACCAGGACCGCCTTGACCTCGCCGTCCCAGCCCGCGGCGATCGCCGTCTTGCCCTCAGCTTCGGCCTCGAGCTTTGTGGCAGCCAGCTCAGCGGGCAACTCGAAGCCCCGATCCTCCATCAGGCTGGAGCGGCCTGCGAGGACCAGCCGTCGCTCGACCATTCCCTCGACGCCGGTGCCCTCGTGGCTCTTGAAGTCCTCCGCACCCGGCAGCGACCCCTGTCGCCTGGCGGCCTCGGCGATGGCTCGCGCGATCGGATGCTCCGAGGCGTGCTCGAGCGCGCCGATGACCCGAAGGGCTTCGGGTTCGTCAACTCCAGGCGCGGTGTCGATGCGCTCCAGGCTCATCTTGCCGCTGGTCACGGTCCCCGTCTTGTCGAGGACGATGGTGTCGACGCGGCGCGTCGATTCGAGGATCTCCGGTCCCTTGATCAGGAGTCCGAGCTGCGCTCCGCGGCCGGTTCCGACCAGCAGTGCCGTTGGCGTTGCCAGCCCCAGGGCGCAGGGGCAGGCGATGATCAGGACGGCGACGGCGGCCGTGAACGCGTACGCGGTGCTGACGTCGGCGGCGAGCCAGTAGCCGAGCGTCGCCGCCGCCAGGGCGATGACCATCGGCACGAAGACCGCGGACACGCGGTCGGCCAGCCGCTGCACCGGCGCCTTGCCGGTCTGCGCCGCGCTGACAAGTCGGCCGATCTGGGCGAGCGCCGTGTCGGCGCCGACTCGAGTCACCCGCACGACAAGGTGCCCGCCGGCGTTGATCGTGGCTCCGGTCACCTCGTCGCCGGGCCCGACCTCGACCGGCACGGACTCGCCGGTCAGCAGCGACTCGTCGACTGCCGAGCGTCCCTCGGCCACCGTGCCGTCAGTAGCCAGCTTCTCGCCCGGGCGGACGACGAAGAGCTGGCCGATCGCGAGCCGGTCGACAGGGATCGTGCGCTCCGAGCCGTCGGCGCCCAGCACCGTGACCTGCTTGGCCCCGAGCTCGAGCAGCGCCTTCAAGGCCGCGCCCGAACGGCGCTTGGCCCGGGCCTCGAAGTAGCGTCCGGCGAGGATGAAGGTCGTGACGACGGCGGCCACCTCGAGGTAGATCTCGTCCGTCGCGCCACCCTGCTCGGGAATCAGCGCGAAGCCCATCCGCATCTCCGGCTCGCCGGCGCCGAGGAAGAAGATCGCGATCACCGACCAGGCCCAGGCGCTCAGGGTGCCGAGCGAGATCAGCGTGTCCATCGTCGCCGCGCCGTGGCGCAGGCTCCGCCAAGCGGCTCTGTGGAAGGGCCAACCGGCCCAGAGCACGACCGGGGTGGCCAGCTGGAGGCTGAGCCACTGCCAGTAGTCGAACTGCAGCGGCGGGACCATCGCCAGCAGCAGGATCGGCAGCGAGAGGGCGGCCGAGATCAGCAGCCGCCGTCGCAGGGCTCCAAGCTCTCGCTCGGCGTCATCATCCTCCGCGGCTTGGGAGCCGGTTTCGCGCGCCTCCGCGACGCCGGCCGGCAGCCGCACGTCGTAGCCGGCCGCCTGCACCGCCTGCACCAGATCCTGCGGCTCGAGCTTGCCGGAATCGAACTCGACCGACGCCTGCTCGGTCGCGAAGTTGACCGTCGCCTCGACGCCGTCGAGCTTGTTCAGCCTGCGCTCGACGCGGTTCGCACACGAAGCACAGGTCATGCCCTCGACGGGCAGATCGAGCTTGGTGGCGGTTGCGCTCATCCGCTGCCCGCCAGCTCATAGCCGGCCCTCGCGACAGCCGAGCGGATCTGCTCGTCGCTGAAGCGCTGGCCCTGGACCTCGAGCCGGCCACTCGTGAGGTCGACGGTGACCTCCTCGACGCCCTCGAGCCCAGCGACCTCCTCGCGCACCGAGGCAGAGCAGTGCTCGCAGCTCATGCCTTCGACGCCGTACTCGCGGGTGCGCTGCTCACTCATCCGCTCTCCTCAGGTTACGCACGGGGGGTATCGAATCGGAATTGTAACATACCCCATGGGGGTGTAGCGGGATGGATGCAGCAAGCAACGCGCGAGCTGCCGACCATGCTTGAAAGACCTTACCCCGCCCCCGTATGCTCGAGGCATGGCTACGACGACTGAAGTGACTCATGGGTACACCGCGAGCAAGGACCCCCTGCTAAAGCGGCTGAAGCGGATCGAAGGTCAGGTGCGCGGCGTCGAGCGCATGGTGGAGGACGACCGCTACTGCATCGACGTAGTCACCCAGATCACGGCGATCCAGGCGGCGCTCGACAAGGTCGCCCTTGGGCTGCTCGAAGACCACGCCAGCCACTGCATCATCGGCGGCGAGGAGGAGAGGGCCGAGGAGCGAACCTCAGAGCTGATGGGCGCGGTCAAGCGACTCATGCGCCACGGCTAGCGGCGCTGCGTGCGCCGACTCGCTGCCGCCGGGCCGCCCTTCCTTCTCGCCACCGAATAGCTCGGCGACCAGGACAGCTACGTTTCCTTAACCGGACGCGGCAGCTTTGCGGCTTGTCTCCGAGGCGATCGGCTCGCCGCCGATGCCCGCCCGGTATACAGG
>JACDBR010000029.1 GCA_013694825.1 Solirubrobacterales bacterium | reverse complement strand
GGTGAGAGGCGATTACGATCCAGCGCTCGTCGGCGGCCCGAAGCTCGCCGCGAAGCCAGGCGACCTGCTCGCCCGTGACCCGCCCGCTCGAGCCGCCTGTGCGGCGCACGAGGTCGAGCACGATCAGCCGCAGGTCCGGGCCGACGTCGAAGTGGTAGTCGAGGCCGTCCTGCGCGCGGGTGGCGCCGGCCGCCGAGCCTCCCAGGCCGCTCGCCTCGCCGAAACCCCCGATCAGCTCCTCTGCCGTGAGGTATCGCCGCGCGGGATCGGCGGGGGTCGCCCTGGTCCGCCCGGGCAGGCCCTCCGACAGGGCCCGCTCGAGCACCTCCGCGTCGCTCGCCCTCTGCGGTATGGCCTGGCTCGTATCGAGCTCGACGAGCCTGCGCCCGCCGACGGAGATCCGCTCGAGCTGTGCCGTTACCGGGGCTTCGCCCTGGACGAGCAGCTCGTGGTTGCCGAGCACCGGGTACCACGGGGCGTCGAGCCCGGGCGAGCGGAACGGCTGCTGCGCCGCTTCGAGCAGTCCCGGGTGGGTCGGGGCGTCGACGTCGGGGCGGTAGATGAAGGGGTCGGCGCTCGAGGCCGCCTGCGGGCCGTCGTAGCCGCGCGCGCCGCTGTCGGGCTCCACCGAACCGCCCTCGAGCACGGATAGCGCCTGGTTGAGCTCGTTTCGCTGCGCGCTGTCGATCAGGTCGCCGCTGACCACGACGGCGTCTGGGGCCAGTGCGTTCAGCGAGCTGACCGCGGCGGCCATGGTCTGCGCGGAGAGCGCCTCCTGGGGACGGAAGGCCTCGGTCACCGGCGAGCCGAGACGGTCGACCTGGACCGCGCGGGCGGGGGACTCCTCGTCACGCACGTGGGCGTCGGAGAGCTGGGCGAAGAGCGCCAGCTCGCGCCCCGGCGTGGCGGCCGGCGCGAGCTCGGTGCGATCGACGAGCGGCTCGCCGGCGGAGCGCTCGAGGAAGCCGTCGCCGTCGAGATCGGCGAAGCTCGCGCGCAGCGTCGAGCCGGAGACGGAAGCCGGAGACGCCTCGCCACCCACCGAGGAGAGCGACCCCGTCGCCAGGAGGATCGCGGCGACAGCGATGGCGATGGCTGTCGCCACGAGGATCGCGCCCGAGCGCCCGATCCTCGACCGGCGCCGGCGGACCCTGACTCCTCCGGCGCTCATCGCTCCCTCAGCCCGGCGACGATCGGCTCGCGCTCGGCACGCCGTGCCACCCATCCGGCCGCCGCGGCGGCGAGCACCACCAGTCCTGCGATCACCGCCGCGATCTGTAGGGGCGCGGCGTTCAGCGGCAGGTCGGCGTAGCCGGCGGCCAGCCGCGCGACGATCGGGCCGAGCAGGAAGTGCTCCAGCAGCACCGCAAGCGGCGTGGCAACGGCCACCACGGCGAGCGCCGTGCCGAGCAGCATCAGCGCGACGGTCTGGCGGCGTGCGCCCGCGGCCCGCAGCACGGCGATCACGCTGCGGCGCTCGACGACGGTCACGGCGAGCGCCTGGACGAGCGCGTAGAGGCAGATCAGCAGGTTGACGACGGCGACCACGCGCAGCACGTCGGCGAGCACCCCGAGGAAGGCGCGGTCGTCGGTGGTCGCGCCGCCGACCGCCTCGGGGAATGAGCCGCCGAGCTCGCCGATCGCGCCCGCCACGATCGGGACGTCGGCACCGTCGGCCACCCGGACGGCTATCTGGGCCTCGACATCGGGCTGCGAGGCCAGCAGGCTCGGCCTGCCCACGAAGGCCAGCAGGCCGTCGTTCTCGAGCGTCTGCACGATCCCGGCCACCCGGAAGCGAGCCTCCTCCCCGGACGGGAGCTGGACGGCGAGAACCGTGCCCTGCTCTAGCCCGAGCGCAGTCGCGAGCCCGACCCCCACCTCGGCCTCGCGAGGACCCGCCAGGCGCCTGCCCTCGGTCAGCGGCGGGGCCTCGAAGTCCGTGTGATCACCGGGAAAGGCGACCACCCGGAACGGCTGGCCGAGGCTGAACGAGCTGACCGCATCCACCGAATAGCGCGACGAGGCGTCGGCGACTCCCGGCAGCGCGGCTACGTCGGGCACGCTCGCGGCGGGCAGATCCGTGGTCAGCTCGTAGCGCTTGCCGATCGTCGCCGGATCGCTTTGGAGCCGGTCGAGGAAGGTCGCCAGGCCGAGCATCAGCAGGACGACGCCTGCGGCGGTGGCAACAACGGCGCTCGTGGCGATCGTGCGGCCCC
>JACDBR010000025.1 GCA_013694825.1 Solirubrobacterales bacterium | reverse complement strand
GGCATCGACGCCCGTCGAGATCAGGAGCTCATCGGTTCTCGCCCGCCACTCGAGCAACCCGAGCCGATCCTCGACCAGCACGCTGTCATAGATGTAGCTGCCGCCCTCCGCGACCGCCCGCCAGAGTCGGTGGGCGCTCCTTCTCACGCCGTCGCGGCCGCGAAAGGCCTCCCGAGCGGTCAGGACGATGACCTCGGGGTGGTAGTTCTCGGCAAGGTCGCGCTCGAGGTCACCCTCACGGCGCATCCTGAGGTGATCTCCGAGAACCTCGCGTGCCGTCCTTACGCTCATCTTTCCCCTTCGACTTAGATTTGATCCGGCCTGACCGCTCGCCAGACTTCCCCTAGGCTCGTCGCATGGACGAGCGCGCCAACCCCGGTGAACCTATGTCAGCCGCGTACCCGGTCAGCCTCGCGATCGACTACCCCGACCGCCAGCTCAACCGACTGACCACGTTCTTCCGCATCTTCACCGTGATTCCGATAACGATTCTGATGACGGCGATCACCGGCTTCTCGATGACGGGCGACACGGCTGGGACCGCGACGACGACCGTGGTGGTAGGCGGGATCGGCCTGCTCTTCCTGCCCGTCTTGCTGATGATCTTGTTCCGCCGCAAGTACCCGCGCTGGTGGTTTGACTGGAACTTGAACCTGCAGCGGTTCAGCAATCGCATCGGGGTCTATTTCGCGCTGATGGACGACCGTTACCCCTCCACGACCGACGCGCAGTCGGTCCATCTGAGCTATCCGTACCCCCACGTCGAGCGCGACCTGGGCCGGGGGATGCCTCTCGTCAAGTGGTTCCTCGCGATCCCGCACTACATCGTGCTCGCCTTCCTCTACCTTGGAGCCATATTGGCCGTGATCGCCGCCTGGTTTGCGATCCTCTTCACCGGCCGCTACCCACGCGGGCTGTTCGACTACGTCGAGGGGGTAATGCGCTGGCACAACCGAGTCGTCGGCTATGCCTTCGCCCTCGTCACCGACCGCTACCCGCCCTTCCGGCTCGGCTAGCTGAGAGCTGTCGGGGCCGCATGACCAAGTACCTGCCGATCTATCTCAACGACCACCTCGCGGGTGCGATGGTCGGTGTCGATCTCGCCTCGCGGCGGCCGCGAGCAATGAGAAGCACGCGTCCGGGCCTGCGCTGCGGGAGCTTGCGGCCGAGATCGCCGAGGACCGCCAATCGCTGCAGGGCCTGATGGATCGTCTCGGCGTCGACCGCGACCGTCTCAAGTCCGCGTTGGCCTGGGCCGGCGAGAAGGCCGGGCGGCTAAAGCTCAACGGGGAGCTGCTGAAGTATTCGCCGCTGAGTCGCCTGGTGGAGATCGAGGGACTGGTGCTGGGAGTCGAGGGGAAGCTTTCCCTCTGGCGGGCGCTCGACCACGCCATCGGAGACGACTCCCGCCTCGCCGGCTTCGACATCGCGGCCCTGATCGAGCGCGCCTCGTCGCAGCGCATACGCCTCGAGGAGCTCCGTCTCACAGCCGCCTCCGAGGCTCTAGTCGACTGAGCGTCCAGCTGGTCGGCGCGCCGGCGGCCTCAGTTCAGCCTCCGCGCTGGCGTCGATCGAGTCCACGGGCTCAGCCGCTGAGGGGCTTTCCGCGCAGCGGCTTCGCCGCCACGGCGCGAGCTTCGTTGTCGCGGACTCGGGGCTCGTAGTGGGAGAAGAAGATCGTCCCCACCAGGTCCCGGCGGCTGCGAACGCCGGTCTTCTCAAAGATGCTCTTGAGATGCTGCTGCACGGTGTGCGCTGAGATCACGAGCCTCTGGGCGATGCTTGTGGTGGACTCGCCCTGGAGCACCAGGCGTGTCACGTCCTGCTCGCGCTCGGTCAGGCCGTACGCGGCCATCAGCAGCGGCGCGATGCGGGCGGGGTGGGCGGGCTCGACGATGACGGCGACGCGCCGCACACCCGCGCTGACGAGGGTCGCGCCGTGCAGCACAACCCACATGCCCGAGCTCGAAAGCACTCGGGCGACGGCGACCTCCCCGGGGGCTCCCGGACTTTCCGCCGAGCGCAGCGCCTGACCGGCGACGCTGAGCACGGCGGACGGCAGGCGTCCGGTATCCCAGTCGCCGTCGGGCAGATCGGAGATCCAGCGCTCGACACCGGGAGTTGCCGTCTCGAGCTCCCAGTCAGACGACAGGATCAGCAAACCCGGCGCCTCGGGTCCTTCGGGATCGCTCGCCTCGCCGAAGAGCAGGGCGCGCCGCGCGCCCTCGCCGAGGGTCGGTGCGGCGCCGCGTATGAACTCGATCTCCTCGGCCCCGAACAGCGGGCTCCCCGGCTCGCGGTAGAGGCCGAGGCCACCCCAGATATCGCCCGACAGCGTACGCAGACCGGCGATCAGCTCCTGGTCGCCGCCGAGCTCCATATTGGCCTGCCATCTCGGACTCGAGCTCGGATCGCCTCCGGTCACTTCGTGCAGCGTCGAGGCCCCCCTCGGTGAGCGCGCTACGTCGGCGAGCTTGTTGACATCGTCCTCGTAGTACTCGAGCGCCAGCCACTCCGGCGGGAGCTCCGGCATCAACTCGTTGTAGTGGCTCGTGATCAGAAGCGATGCCGGGTCCAGGGTGTACCAGCAGGCTCCGCCGAAGTGCGGGATCACCGGCGTGATGATCTCGCTCGCCTCCTGCCAGAAGGTGACGAGGTCGAGGCCATGGCGCGCGAGCGCGTTGATCCTCTCGTGAGCGCGCTCTCTCGCGTACGAGCTCATTCGGGCGACTGTATGGCGTTCCGAGCCGGCGTGAAATGCCACCTTTCTGGGATCGACGGGGTGAGCCGCGCCGACTAGCTTCGCCGCCATGAACCCGGGAGCCCGAACGCCGGAGGAGCTCGATGAGTTGCTGGAGGACGCTTTCGTGGTCCGCGACGGCACCCAGCTGAGCGCCCTGTTCGAAGATTGCGGAATCCTCGCCTTGACGCCGGCCGGCAGAGAGGTCTGCGGGAGCGAGGCGATCGGCAAGGCGGCGGCGTCGCTGTGGACCCGTGATCGCACCTACGTCGCCAAGGCCCCCCGCGTGCTGAGAGCGCGCGATACGGCGCTGCTTCTCTCCGAGGCCGGCATCCACGTCGCCCGCCGGGGCCGCGACAAGGAGTGGCGTCTGATGATCTGCGTACTGGCTGATGGCAACCCGATCACGAAGGAGAACCAATGACCGAGCAGCCTCATGTGCCCGAGCCGTTCGCAACCCGAGTCGGCGAGGGCGAGGCGTTGTGGTGGTTCGGGGCCCTGGCCGAGGTCAAGGTGACCGCCGAGCAGACCGGCGGCCTGCTCAGCATCCTGGAGATCACCGAGCCGCCCGGCGCGGAGGCTCCGCTACACGTTCATCATCGCGAGGACGAGGGATTCTGGGTGCTCGCGGGCGACGTGAGCTTTGAGGTCGGCGGTACGACCATCCAGGCCGGCGCCGGAGACTTTGCGTTCGGCCCCCGCGGCATCCCGCACCGCTACAGCGTCGGCCCGAACGGGTGCCGAATGCTCTTCATCATGACCCCCGGGGGATTCGAGGGCCTCGTTCGAGGGATGAGCATCCCGGCCGAACGACGCGAGCTGCCACCCCCAATGAACGAAGAGCCGGATTTCGAGCGGCTCGGAGCCGTCGCGCAGGAGTATGGGTGCGAGCTGCTCGGCTGACGGCTCACGGTTGACGCGCAGTCGACTCGCCCGGAGCCCCGCGAAAATCGACTGGACTCCCCCCGGGGCGGACGTACGATCGGCGTGTCAAGAACGGGGGAGGCCCACGATGTCGGATTCTGAGCTCAAGGCACGCCACCGGGCGATGTGGGCGTCGGGCGACTACCCCTCGATGGTCGAGACGTGGCTGCTGCCGCTGGGCCCGAGGCTCGTCGATGCATGCGCCATCGGACCCGGGACGGGCGTGCTCGACGTCGCTGCCGGAACTGGCAACGCCTCGCTGCCCGCGGCGCAGGCCGGGGCTGACGTCACTGCCAGTGACCTGACGCCCGAGCTGCTCGAGGCGGGCCGCTCTCGCGCCGAGGCCGAGGGGCTCGCGCTCGAATGGGTCGAAGCCGACGCCGAGCACCTGCCCTTCGAGGACGAGTCCTTTGACGTCGTGATCTCGGCGATCGGCGTGATGTTCGCTCCTCACCACCAGCAGGCCGCCGACGAGTTGGTCCGGGTGTGCCGTCCGGGCGGCAAGATCGGACTCTTGAGCTGGACTCCGGAGGGCATGATCGGGGCGCTGTTTGGGACCATGGGACCGTTCGCTCCGCCGCCTCCGCCCGGCACTCAGCCGCCGCCGCTCTGGGGCAGCGAGGAGCACCTGAACGAGCTGTTCGGTGACCAGGTCGATTTCGCTACGTCGCAGCGTGGCGTTCTGGAGGTCAGCGCCTTCGAGCATGCACGCGACTTCGGCGAACACTTCAAGGAGCGATACGGCCCGACGATCGCCGCCCAGGCGAACGCGCGCCGGACCGAGCGCGAAGCGGAGTTCATCGAGGCGGTCGACCGGTTCTGCGAGGAGTGGAATCGCGGCACGCCCGACCGGGCGCGGTTCGAGATGGAGTACCTGCTCGCCGTCGGCACACTGGCGTGACCGGGCGCGACGAGCCGCTCTGAGCTCTGGGCGGCTAAGGAGTCCTTCGGCGAATCGCCCGGGACGCTCGGCCCTCTACCCTGACCCCGCCGGCCGGCCTTCACCAGCCGGAATGACCTGATGCCGGTAGAGCTCGACGAGATCACGCTGCACGGCCATCGGGTCGCCTACCGGCGCGCCGGACAGGGGCCGGTGATTCTGTTGATCCACGGGATCACCTCGACTTCCGCGACCTGGGAAACGGTGATTCCGGCCCTCGCTCGTGGCCACACGGTCATCGCCCCCGACCTGCTTGGCCACGGCGAGTCGGCCAAGCCTCGTGGCGACTACTCGCTCGGTGCCTACGCGAGCGGCGTCCGCGATCTGCTCGTCGCGCTCGGCCACGAGCGGGCGACGGTCGTCGGACATTCGCTGGGCGGAGGGATCGCGATGCAGCTCGCCTACCAGTTCCCCGAGCGTTGCGAGCGGCTAGTGCTCGTCGACAGCGGCGGGCTTGGCCAGGAGGTCAGCCCGTTGATCCGGGCGGCGACGCTCCCGGGCGCCAGCGAGGTGCTGCCGCTGCTGACCTACGAGCCGCTGCTGACGGTCGCCCGCAAGCTGGCCGCCGCGGCCGGGCGGATCGGCCTTCGCCTCGGCACGGACATGGCCCAGATCGCCGCCGGCCACGCCACGCTCGCCGACCGCGAGGCCCGAGAGGCATTCGTCCACACGCTGCGCACGATCGTGGACTCGCGAGGACAGCGAGTCGCCGCGACCGACCGCCTATACCTGGCGAGCCTGGTGCCGTTTCTGCTCATCTGGGGCGAGCGAGACAGCGTGATCCCCGTCGCCCACGCCCACTCGGCCCATGGCCTCGTGCCGACGAGCCGCCTCGAGGTATTCGCTGCCTCGGGTCATTTCCCGCAGATCGATGAGCCCGAGCGGTTCGCGAGAACACTGGCGAACTTCATTTCCGAGACGGAGCCCGCGGATGTCAGCTGGGAGGAGTGGCGCGCTCTGCTGCGCGGCGGCGGTTGATGAACCAGAAGCGCTGGCGCCGCGTTTCGAGCCGATTCATGCTTACTTTCCCTCCCGCGGGGCGCGCACCTGGCACCCGCGCCACACGATGGAAGGAACCTAGGAGGATCGGGCTATGCGAAAGCGAGCGGCAGTGGCCTTGGCGGTCGCGGCAATGGCGATGGCAGGATGCGGCGCGGCCGAGGACGAGGGCGCCACGACGAGCCCCCCGGCTGCCACAGGGGACGCGAGCTACGACGTGACGGTGGGGGAGTTTGTCGCGGCGCTCGAGCCCGAGAAGATCATGATGATCGAGGATTTCGTCGCCGACAACCCCGAGGACTGCAAGGCAGTCAATGTCAAGCAGAGCGTGGTCGCTCTGTCCGTCTCGGCAACCGAGGAGCCCCCGGACAGCCCGCTGCCGGAGTTCCTCCTTCGTATCTGTGAGACCTCGTACTAGCCCGGCGTTGCCGCCCTAGACGGTCCGCATGGGAAACGGCAAGGCGAAGAAGAACCGTCTAGACGTCCCCCCGCCGACTAGGTGGCCTCATGCGCTCTCGGTGACGCCGAGCGTGGAGGCGATCTCATCGAGTGCGACTCGCTCGTCGTCGCTGATCTCCGTGCCGCCGATACCGAGGACGCCACCCTCCTTGTGGGCGCTGGCGATCCGCTGGGCGAGACCGATGACGAAGCGCTTGTAGTCCTCGACCTCCTCCCGCGTCGCCTTCTGCTCGAGAAGGTCGACCGCTGCGCGGAGGCGTTGCGGGGCCTGCTCGCGGACCTCCTCGATCGAGCCGAACTGCCGCGCGTTGATCGACGGCTGCTCGGAGACGATGTCGTCGAGCAGCTCGCTCGAGCCGTGATCCTTGCGAGCCTCGACGTAGGCCTTGCTCATTTGAAGGCTCTCTCGAACCGTGCCGCCGCGGTTGGCGGTGACGACGCGCAGGCCGGCAACCGGCGGCGCCGCGAGCAGGAGCGACCATTCCTCGGCGTTGAAGTCTGCTTTGCGAGTCAGGGGAACCTCCGTGGACGGGTTGAGCCGCGCGGTACCCGATCGCCCCAGGGGCCAACCGGCTCGAAGCGCCCTGGCGCCTAGCCGGTCTCTGACGCGAGCGCGAGGGCGAACGGGCTGCCCTCGCTGTCACGACAGATCGACCAACGCTCGCCGGGATGGATCAGCGACCCGCCGAGCTCGGTGACCCGGTCGAGCACCGGCTGCATCTCGGCGACGGTGAAGTAGGGCAGAGAGACCGTGTCGCCTGGCCCTCGACCGCGCTCGTGGACGCCGATCCGAAGCCCATCGCGCTCGGCCTGCCAGCCGGAGCCCTGCTCGGCAGCCCTGGGCTCGAGCGAGACTTCGAGCACTCCTTGCCAGAAGGCGAGCGCGCGTTCGGCCTCGTCGGCTGGAAACTCGATCAGCGGCGTGGGCACGGAAGCGATTATCGCGCCTCCGACCTCCTCGTCTGCCACTCGTGAGCGAGCACGGCGTAGGTCCGGAGCGTGGTCCACTCGCCCTTGAACCAATCGGCCTCGACCAGCCGGGCCTCGCAACGAAACCCGAGGTGCTCGAGGAGCCGGTGGAGCGGCCGGTTGCGATCATCGGCCTGAGCCATCACCCGATGCATTCGGTGGCGTTCGAAGAGCGCGCTGACGAGGCCACCGACCGCCTCGCGACCGAGGCCCTTGCCCTGGCTGGACGAGGCCAAGGTGATTCCGATCTCCGCGGTCGCGGGAAGCTCTAGCTTCACTTGGCTGGCGCAGTCACCCACCAGGCAACCGTCTGCGCGACCAACCGCCCCGAGCTGCACCCAGCTGCCGGGGTGGCCAAGCTCTACATCTGCCTGCGCGGCCAGAAGGCGCTCAGCATCCGTCATCGAGTACGCGGCGTTCCAAGACTGGTAGCGCGCCACCTCGGGATCTCGGCGGTAGGCGACGAATCCGGGAAGGTCCTCAGCACGAAGCGGTCGCAGAACGAGGCGCTCAGTGAGGATCTCGGCCATGGCGCAGTGTAGGTTCGGCCTAGTTCCGGCAACCTTTGGCGCGTCTCGCGAGCGCTTGGCGGCCGCGGGCTTCGGTTTCGGGTAGCCCTCTCCAGGGCAGCGACATATGCTGCTCCCGGCGGTCAGGAAGTCGCTCGGGACGGAGAGGGGACACATGTCCGTTAAGACGCAGGACGCGAGCACGGAGACGGACGAGATCTCCGAGACGCACGCCCTCACCGGTGGCTACGAGCGGCCTCTGCTCGAGCTGACCCGTGTGCTCGAGGAGCGTTACTCAGACCTCGCCCATCACGGTCGGTCGGTTTCGGGCTACGCGGCGATGACCGCGCATGAGCTCGGTCTCGAGCCACGGCTCGTCGAGCGCGTGGCGCTTGCAGGCGAGCTCCACGATGTCGGCAAGGTGGGGGTCCAGGATGAGATCCTGCGAAAGCCCGGAAAGCTCAGCAAGGGCGAGTGGCAGCAGATCAAATGCCATCCCCAGGTCGGCTCCGACCTGCTCTACAGCTGCAACCTCGATGATGTCGCGCTGTGGGTCCTCTCCCACCACGAACGTCCTGACGGCGAGGGCTACCCGCATGGCCTGGCCGCCGAGGAGATCCCGGTCGAGTCGAGAATCCTCGCGGTCGCCGACGCCTACGACGCGATGCGTGCCGAGCGCGTCTACAAGGCGCCGATGACCCACGAGGAAGCCGCCACTGAGCTGCTCACCGAGGCCGACGCACAGTTCGACGGGCGGGTCGTCGAGACGTTTCTCGAGGCGCTTTCGAGGCTCGGGCGGCCTGTGCGCGCTGCCCAGCGCTGAGGGTGGGTGGGCCGCAGCCCGCGCGCGGGTGACGTGGAGTCGCTCGCGCGTCGAGCGGGGCTAGGAGCACTCGGGCGCCCGCCGGATCGGCGGACGCCCGTCGGTGACGGCTGTTGCGCCTCAGCCGCCTTCGGTGAACCTGACCAGCTCGCCGCGGCCGCCCGTGCCGTCGGTGTGGACGCTGAGGATCGG
>JACDBR010000301.1 GCA_013694825.1 Solirubrobacterales bacterium | reverse complement strand
GAGCGGCTCCGCCCGAGCGGCGATCGACGGAATCCTGTCTGCGGCGCTCGCGCCCGAGGCGCTGCTCGGCGCCCTCGCGATGGCGCTCGCGGGCGTCGCGATGGGCTGGATCCTCTCGACGCGGCACCTCAGCCTGGCGTTGCTCGGGGCGCTCGTCTGGACCGCAGGGCTCGAGGGCCTGCTGGCCACCGTCGGCGATGGCGGCCTTGCCGGAAGGCCGCTGATCCTCGCCTCCGCGGCGCTTCTGGCCGTATTCGTTGCCTTCGCGCGGCGCGACGGCGCCATGAGGCCAGCGGCCCCCGCCCTCCCTGCTTCACCCAATGGTCAACCAGGGCACGGCTGGTCGGGTCGGCTTGCGTAGGATTCCCGGGTTCCGGACGGCCCCGCGCACGCGGTCGTGTCCGGGCGCACCGGCCGGCGAGAACTGGGAGGAAGCCGAATCAGCGTCCTGCGTAACCTCGAGCAGCGTTTGGAGAGCCTCGTCGAGGGCGTCTTCAGCCGTGCCTTTTCCTCCCAGGTGCAGCCGGTCGAGATCGCCCGCAAGCTCGCCAAGGAGATGGACGCCCACCGCTCGGCATCGGTCTCGCGTGTCTACGTCCCCAACGAGTACACCGTCTGGCTCTCCGACGAGGACCGCCGCCGGCTCGAGGGCTACGAGACCTCGCTCGAGCAGGAGCTTTCCTCCTACCTGCTCGAGCACGCGCGCCGCCACGACTACGCGCTGCTGACCCGCCCCGACGTCGAGCTCGAGTCCGACGAGCGCCTGCGGCTGGGCGAGTTCGGGATTCAGACCCGGCTGGTCAAGTCACCCACGCGACAGGGTGAGGCCCCCGAGCAGGGCGAGGAAGGCCACACGATGGTCTACTCGGTGCCGCCGAAGCAGGCGCGCTCCAAGCGCCGCGCGCCCGGCTCCCACCTGACCGAGACCAAGGCGATCGTCTCGATGGACGATCGCCGCTACGTGCTCGATGGCCCGATCGCCGTGCTCGGCCGCTCTCGGGAGGCCGACTGCGTGTTCGCCGACCCCAACGTGTCTCGTCGACACGCCGAGCTTCGGCGCGGCCCGACGGGCGACTGGCAGATCGTCGACCTGGGCTCGACGAACGGCGTCAAGGTGAACGGTCGCAAGGCCGACGAGGGCGCGCGGCTCTCGCCTGGCGACGAGGTGGTCATGGGCACGACGCGGTTCACCTTCGACATCGAGCAGTAGTGGACTCCGAGCCGATCGCCGTCGTGCTTCAGTTCGGCTTCCTGGCCGTCCTGTACCTGTTCTTGCTGTGGGTCTCCCGCAGCGCCCTGCGGGAGCTGCGGCGCACCTCGCAGCCGGCTCCAGAGGCGACCGGCCTCCACCAGGCCGTGGGACCGCGGGGTGGAGCAGCCGCTCGAGACGCCCATGCGGTGGTGCTGGGCGGTGGCGGACTGCAAGCGGGCGAGCGCTTCGACCTCTTCGGCGGCCTGTCGATCGGGCGCTCGGGCGATGCCGACGTGCGGATCACCGATCGCTACGCGTCGTCGATCCACGCGCGCCTATATTCGCGCGGTTCCTCCTACTACGTTGAGGACATGAACTCGACGAACGGCACGTTCCTCAACGGCGCGCCGTTCGAGGGCGAGCGCCCGCTCTCCGATCTCGACACGATCCGAATCGGCGACACCGAGCTTCGGTTCGAGCTCGACGTGCCGGAGATGGATTCGTGAGCCGGCGCCATCCCGACTCGAGCCGGCGAGAGGCGCTGCGCTGATGCTGCGCGTCGTCGAGTTCGCCCATCGCACGGACACCGGTCGCCAGCGGACCGCGAACGAGGACTCTTTCTTCGTCGACTCGCCGCTGTTCGCGGTCGCCGACGGGATGGGTGGAGCTCAGGCCGGCGAGGTCGCCTCACGCACCGCGGTCGAGTCGATCCACCCCGGCGAGCGCCGCGACGCGGCCCCCGAGACCTATCTCCGCGAGATCGTCGCGACCGCCAACGGGCGGATCAACCAGCTCGCCACGAGCGACTCCAACCTGGCCGGCATGGGGACAACGTTCACGGTCGCCCTGGTCGACGAGGACGAGGTCTCGATCGCCCACGTCGGCGACAGCCGCGCCTATCGCTATCGCGACGGCGAGCTGACCCGGCTGACAAGCGACCACTCGCTGGTCGAGGAGCTACGCCGCGAGGGCCGGCTGACCGAGGAGCAGGCCGAGGAGCATCCGCAACGCTCGATCATCACTCGCGCTCTCGGCCCGGAGCCCGAGGTGGAGATCGACACGATGACCTATCGCGCTCGGGCCGGGGACATCTACCTGATCTGCTCCGACGGGCTGACGACGATGATTCGCGAGCCGCGGATCGCCGAGGAGCTCGAGGGCGACGCCGACCTTCGCGCGACGGTCAAGGCGCTCGTGCGAGCGGCCAACGAGGCCGGGGGCCGCGACAACATCACGGTCGTCGCCTTTCGGATCGACGAGGCCACCGCCGAGGAGGTGGCGGGCGGCGAGACGGCGACTCTCATCGGCGTCAGCGCCGAGGAGGCGGGCCTGGACGGCGAGCGAATCCGCACTGCTGCGGCCGCTGAGCGCTCGAAGGC
>JACDBR010000279.1 GCA_013694825.1 Solirubrobacterales bacterium | reverse complement strand
CGTGAGCGGGCGCTGCTCGGCATGTGCGTCGCCGACCCCAAGCTCGGCCGCGAGGTCCTCGGCCGGATCGGAGATGAGCTGCTGACGCCGCTCGGCCTCCGCGCCCGAGACTGGCTCGCCGGCCATCTTGCCGATCCGATGGAAGGGATCGAGCGCGACGACGAGGCGCTCGTCTCGGTGATCAGCGCCGTAGTGATGTCGGCCGGCGTCGAGCCCGCGAGCCGCGAGGCCTACGACCTCAACCTGATGCAGCTCGAGCAGGCATCGCTCGAGCGCCGGATCTCCGAGCTCGAGCGCAGCGGGGCAGACCCGCCGGTCGAGCTCCATCGCCAGCGAAACCTGCTCGCCGAGAGGATCGTGCGAGCCCGGAGCTGAGGCCTTGCGACGGAAGGCCTCTGGCTGATCCGCCGAGCCTCTCGGCGGCGAACTGAGCCAGCACTCGTGATGCGTGTCGCGGATGTGTGTCAAGGACCACGCGAAAGCAGTTCCACCACCTCGATCCCGCGCAGAAGTCGTTTCACCTCTGGCTGCGGGGCCTGACACGCTCAATCGCCGACCTTCGAGCCGAGGCGTCGAAGTGCATGCTGCTTGTGTGCGAACTGCCACGCCGAGGTGGAGGCGGGACTCGCGGAGGTGGCTAGCGGGCCGGGCTGATTCGAAAAAGCTCCCCCGGGTGGATTCGAACCACCAAGACTTGATTAACAGTCAAGCATGTTGCCGTTACATCACGGGGGATCTTGATGCGCCCTTGTGGCACACCTGGCGGGGCATTCTAGGCGCTCACCTGGCAGCCATCCGCTCGACGAACTGGGCCCCTCGCTCCGCTCCGTTGTGCTCACGTGCCCAGGCTGAAATCCGCTCCGCGCTCGCCTGGTAGCCCGGCTCCCCGAGCACCCGCCGCACGACCGCGCGCAGCGGGCCCGGGCGCGTAAATCGCCAGGGAAGCGTCAGCCCGGCGCCGGTCCAGGCGACGCGAGCGCCGTTCTCGGCCATGTCGCCGCCGGCGGGGCAGCAGACGAGTGGTACCCCGGCGCTGAGCGCGCGCACCACCGTCCCGTGGCCGCCGTGACAGACGGCCAGGTCGGCGACCCCCAGCGCCTGCGAATAGGAGAGCCAATCGACCACCATCGCGTTGGCGGGCGCCGCCGGCAGCGGCTCGCCGCGGCGGTTCGTCGTCGCCAGCACCCGAACCGGCTCGTCGGCGAGCGCCTCGAGCGCTATCCGCACCAGCCTGCCGTCCGGGTCCTGCGCCGTGCTCGGCGCGACCAGGACGAGCGGCTCGTCTCCGTCCGGCAGCTCAACGTCCGGATGCGGAAGCTCGAACGCCATCGCTCCCGTCACCCGAACGGGGTGCGGCCAGCGACGCGCATACTCGAGCTGGGGCAGCGTCGCGACCAGCACCAGCTCCCGGCTGATCGCGCCATGGAGCCGTTCGGTCGGTGCCAATCCCACCTCCGCGCGGCTCTCGTTCAGCTCGTCCCGCCCGCGCCGATAGCCACCCTCGAGCACCGGCAGAGCCCGGCGCCAGAGCGCGCGACCCACGGGCGTTCTCGGCGGTTGGGCGCCGAACGAGTAGAAGGGCATTCCCGGTGCGGCCCAGGGAAGGACGTGCGGGATCAGCGTCGCTCGGCGAAGCCCTGCCGCCTCGGCGGCCAGCGCGGGCGCCAGCGTGAGAATGTCGCTGACCACCACGTCGAAGCGCTGCTCGCGCATCATCGGGAGCAGCATCCGTGCCGCGCTGCCGGCAGATATCTCCGAGCCCGGCGGGGGAGGGGGGTAGACCGAGTACTCCTCGGCCGGCAGGAAGCTCAGCCCCTCGGCTTCGACCGTCTCTCGCCAGCGCTCCCAGGTCTCGACCGTCACCTCATGCCCGCGACGAGCCAGCGCCCGGGCGAGCGCGATCGCGGGAAAGGCGTGCCCGGCGTCGCCGAATGCGCAGACGAGTGGACGCACTCCTCTAGAACGCCGCCGAGGGTGCCTCGCCCGGGCGGGCGAGCACGATCTCCGGAACCACGCAGGAAGCGGAGGTGTGAAGCAGGAAGCGCACGGCCTCGCCGACATCGGAGGGCCGGATCATCTTCTCCTGCGCGACGTGCTCGCGCGCGAACTCGGTCATCGGCGTGTCGACGAAGCCGGGCACAGCGCGGTCACCCGGATCCCCTGTCCCTCGAGCTCGCGCTGCGTCGCCTGGCTGAAGCCGATTACGCCGGCCTTCGTCGCTGAGTAGACCGAGAGCCATGCCTGCCCAGCCTTGCCGGCGATCGACGCGGTGTTGACGATCAGCGCCTTGCCGTGCTCGCGGCCGGCCTCGCGCAGCAGCGGCAGCGCCTCCCCGGTCAGAACGATCGCCGCGCGCAGGTTGAGCCCGAGCTGGACGTCGATCCGCTTGACCGGATATCCAGCGATCTCGCCGCCGAGCCCGACCCCCGCATTGTTGACCAGCGCGTCGAGACGCCCGAAGCGCGCCCGGTGAGCCTCGAGCACGCCGCGCAGTGCCTCGACGTCGAGCGCGTCGGCGGCCACCGTCTCGACGTCGATGCCATCACCAGCCAGGCCCTCGGCAGCCTCCGTGAGCCGCTCCTCGCCGCGGGCCGCCAGCGTGACGCCGTAGCCCTCCTCGCCCAGCGTTCGCGCGATCGCCAGTCCGATCCCGCTCGACCCACCCGTGATCAGTGCCGCTCGCTCGGCCACGCCACCCCTCCCGTTCGTACTCCGCCTCGCGACGGCCACAGCGGCAGCACCCTATATCCGGCCCCGAACCTAAGGATTCCCTCAGTGGAGCGCGGGTTGGCTCTCTCTAGGATGCCCCGGATGGACTCGGGCCACCACAGGCGCCCCCCCGGCTTCGCCGCGCTGGCCGTCCTCGCGCTGACCGCAGCTTTGCTCGCGGCCTGCAACGACTCCGATTCCGCCTCAGATGGCGGCGAGATCGCCTCGATCCCCGCCGCTTCCGCCTCGGACTTCCCCGACGCCCCCGACGACCTCGAC
This sequence comes from Solirubrobacterales bacterium, assembly GCA_013694825.1. GTDB lineage: Bacteria > Actinomycetota > Thermoleophilia > Solirubrobacterales > 70-9 > JACDBR01. The sequence continues at coordinate 5,939 of JACDBR010000279.1, read as the reverse complement.
TCGCTGCTCTCCGAGGGCGAGCTGACCAACGAGATCATCGTCAGTCCGGCGAGCTCCGTCTTTACCCCCGGCGAGAACCGCCTCAGCCTCGGCGTCTTCAACGTCGACGGTAGCCAGGTCCCCGACGCCAAGATCGCGATCTATGCCGCTCCCTCCAAGGGCGACGGCAAGGTGCTCGGGCCGTTCCCCGCCGCGGTCGAGAGCCTCGAGACCGACGCCGCCTTCGTTGCTCGCACCACGTCCGACGATCCGGACTCGGCCAAGACCGTCTACGTCGCCGACGTCGAGCTGCCCGAGGCCGGCAGCTACGACCTGGCCGCCGTGATCGACCAGGGCGACAAGGATCTCGTCTCGATCGTTCCCACGATCACCGTCGGCGAGGACGGCCCGATCCCCGACGTCGGCCAGATGGCGCCGAGTGCGCACACCGAGACCACCGATGACGTCGGTGAGATCGCCGAGATCGACACCCGCGTGCCGCCGGGAACGATGCACGACGTTGACCTCGCGGACGTGATCGGCGAGAAGCCGGTGGCGCTGCTCTTCGCCACCCCGGCGCTCTGCATGAGCCAGGTATGCGGCCCGGTCGTCGATATCGCTGAGGAGGTGAAGGCCGAGCGCCCCGACGACGCCGCCTACATCCACCAGGAGATCTACGTCGAGAACAACCCGAACCAGGGCACGCGCCCACCAGTCCGGGAGTTCGGCCTCCAAACCGAGCCCTGGCTCTTCGTGCTCGACGCCGAGGGCCGGGTCTCGACGCGGATCGAAGGTGCCTTCAGCGCCGCAGAGCTCGAGGCGGCACTCGACGGGGCCCAGGGCTAGCCGGCTTCGCTCGACGCCCGGGTCTGAGGGCTGCGAAGCTGCCCGCGTGCTCCAGCGAGGCGACCAGTCGGCCGGCCTGCCGCCGGGCCCGCGCTATCCGCGGCTGATTCAGACGCTTGGCTGGGCGACCCGGGGCGGGCCCTTCCTCGAGCGCTGCCGGGCGCGCTACGGCGACATGTTCACCCTGCGCATCGCCCAGGAGGGCAACTGGGTGATGCTCGCCGACCCGGAGCTCGTCAAGCAGGTCTTCACCGGCGATCCGGCCGTCTACCACGCCGGCGAGGGCAACGAGATCCTGCTGCCGGTCGTCGGTCCCAACTCGGTGCTGCTGCTCGACGATCAGCCGCACATGCGCCAGCGAAAGCTGCTGCTGCCGCCCTTTCACGGGGAGCGGATGCAGCGCTACGGCGAGATCATGGACCGCGCGGCGCGCGAGGAGATCGAGCGCTGGCCCTTCGACGAGCCGTTCGAGCTGCTGCCACGGATGCAGGCGGTGACGCTCGAGGTGATCTTGAAGGCGGTCTTTGGCTTCGTCGAGGGCGCGCGCCTGGAGGAGATGCGAGTGCGGCTGCGCCGGATGCTCAAGCACAGCACGGATGCCAGCACCTGGGCGCTGCTGGCGCTGATCGGACCGCATCGGGCCGCGAGGCTGCCAATCGTACGGCGCCAGATCGCGCCGGTAGACGAGTTGATAGCCGAGGAGATCGCAGAGCGCCGGAGCCAGGGCGACCTCTCCGAGCGCGACGATATCCTCTCGCTGCTGCTGGCGGCCCGTCACGAGGACGGCAGCCCGATGAGCGACGACGAGCTCCGCGATGAGCTCGTGACGCTGCTGGTCGCCGGCCACGAGACCACCGCGACCGCGCTGTCGTGGTCGCTCGAGCGCCTCGTCCGCCATCCCGAGAAGCTCGATCGCCTGCGGGCCGAGGTCGCGGCCGGCGAGGAGGACGACTACCTCGACGCCGTGATCAAGGAGACGCTTCGGGTCAGGCCCGTTCTCCACGTGGTCGTCCGCAAGCTGACCGAGGCGGTCGAGCTCGGAGGCCACACGCTGCCGGCCGGGACACGCGTCGTCCCGTGCATCCACCTAGTCCACCGCCGCGACGACCTCTATCCCGACCCGCACGCCTTCCGGCCCGAGCGCTTCCTCGGCGTCTCGCCCGGGACCTACAACTGGATTCCGTTCGGCGGCGGGGTCCGGCGGTGCCTGGGCGCGAGCTTCGCGCTGTTCGAGATGAAGCGCGTGTTGGGGGCGGTCGTCATGTCGGTCGAGCTCGAGCCTGCCGAGCCCAGCTTCGAGCCGGCGCGCCGGCGGGCAATCACGCTGACGCCGTCGCGCGGAGCCTCGGTGGTGGTGAGGCCAGGCGCAGAGCCCGCCGGCGCCGGGAGCTCGCTGGCCGCCGCCCAGGCCTGAGCCGGCACTCGCGGCTCAGGGCGAGAGCGCCCCGAGCCCGTAGTGCTGGGCCGGTCGGGCCATACGCGTTCGGCCGAGTTTGCGGGCTGCGCCTCGGTTCCTCGGCTGCAGGATTCCGCCGACGCCGCATAATCGCCACCGCGGGCCGGTAGCTCAGCTGGTTAGAGCAGCGGACTCATAATCCGTCGCGCGGTGGTTCGAGTCCACCCCGGCCCATCCCACCGGCTGACGAACCGCGGGCTCCCGGAGCTGGCGGAGGGTGGGCGCATACGGCGAATCCGGCCGCATCTCCGGCCCTGGCTCGCGCTTACGTTCCTCGGCTTCAAGCTCGGGCCGAAGATCGGCCGCCACCCGGGCGTGGTGCGGCGCGCGTTGCGCGGCTCCTGCAGCCAGCGGAGAGCATCGGAGCGGGCGCCCCGGGGCTCTGCTTCGATGGCGGGGTGAGGAGCTGCATCAGGGAGCCAGGGCGATGAGAATCGCGATAGTCGGCGCGGGAGTCAGCGGCATCGCGATGGGGGTCGCGCTGCGCGAGGCCGGCTTCGAGGAATTCACGATCCTCGAGCGCAATCCCGAGCTCGGCGGGGTGTGGAGCCAGAACACCTACCCGGGGGCCTGCTGCGACGTGCCCTCCTACCTCTACTCCTATTCCTACGCCCAGCGCCGCGACTGGTCGCGGCCGTGCTCGCCCCAAGTCGGAGATCCACGACTACCTGCACGGCGTCGCGACCGACCACGGGGTTCTCGACCGCATCCGCACGGGGGTCGAGGTCGACCGCGCCACCTGGCTCGACGACCCGAAGCGTTGGCGGCTCGAGACCGCCGGCGGCGAGACGCTCGAGGCCGAGACCCTGGTGCTCGCATGCGGTCAGCTCTCGCGTCCCTCGCTGCCGCCGCTCGAGGGCATGAACGAGTTCGCGGGACGGAGCTTCCACTCGGCCGAGTGGGACCACGACCACGACCTTCGTGGTCAACGCGTCGCGGTGATCGGCACGGGCGCCAGCGCCGTCCAGTTCGTCCCCCACGTCGCCGAGAGCGCCGCGCAGGTCGACGTCTACCAGCGCACCGCCCCCTACATGTTGCCGCGTCGCAACCTGGCCTACCCCGACTCCGTCCGCCGCGCGATCGAGCGCGTGCCTGGGCTGCAGAGGCTTCGTCGTGCCGGCATCCGGACATTCATGGAGGCCTTCACGCTGGCTTTGACGCGGCTCCCGGCGCTTAAGCCCGCGCTGCGAACCTGGTCGACCAGCTTCATGCGCTGGCAGCTTCGCGGCGATCGCAAGCTGCGTCGCCGCGTCTGGCCCGACTACGCCTTCGGCTGCAAGCGGATCCTGTTCAGCTCCGCCTACCTTCCGGCGCTGCGCCGAAACGACGTCGAGCTCGTCACCGACCCGATCGCCCGGCTCAGCGCCACCGGAGTCGTCACCTCGGACGGGATCGAGCGGCCGGCCGACACGATCATCTACGGGACCGGCTTTCGCGCCGACGAGTTCGTCGCCCCGCTGGCGGTCCACGGGGAGCAGGGGGTCGAGCTCCAGCAGACCTGGCGGGAAGGCGCCGAAGCGCACCTCGGGATCAGCGTCGCCGGGTTTCCCAACCTATTCATGCTCTACGGGCCGAACACGAACCTCGGGGTCGGCTCGATCATCGTCATGGTCGAAGCCCAGGCGGGCTACGTGGTCGATGCGCTGCGCGCGCTCGGGCGCGCGGGCGGCGGCTCGATGAGCGTCCGGCCGGAGGTCCAGGCGAGCTCGAGCGCAGCGCTCCAGGAGCGGCTCGGCAACTCGGTCTGGACCCAGTGCGAGAGCTGGTATCGAAAGGATGGCGACGGCCGGGTGGTCGGCAACTGGCCCGGCCTGATGCTCGAGTACCAGCGCGCGACCCGCAGCGTCGACCCGTCCGAGTACCACTTCGAGAGCCCTGAGCCCTCGAAGCCGTCAGCCGTCCGGATCTGAGCGCTTGACGTCGACTGCGCTGAGAGTGCGCAGGTACCACTGACCGCCGTCACGGAAGAAGTGGGCAGTCTCGTAGGGCCCGTCGGTGACCGGCGCATGAGCACGGTCCCCCTCGACGTCGATCTCGCCGAGCACCTGCCGGCGGACCGCGGGGTCTGCCGGGCTGCCCGACTCCTCGTAGCCGCTGACGCAGTCGCGAATCAGCTGGTCGAGGTTCGGCACGGGGCCGCCGCCGATGCTCCGCGGCGGAAAGACCTCGCTGCAGAGGGCACGGGCGTCGCCGCTGGCGGTCGCGTCCTTGTAGCGCTCGAATGCCGCCGCGATCTCCTCCTCGTCGGACTCGGGGGCCGGACTCTCACCGCCGCAGCCCGCGACCACTAGACAGACGCCGATCAGAAGGATCCAGGAATTGCGCATCGCCCCTAGGTCCCGAGCCGGCTCCGGCGTCGAGTCATTCAGCGACTCAGCTGATGGCGCCGACGCCCATCAGGTCGACGATGAAGACGAGAGTCTCGTCGGGGCCGATCACCCCGCCGGCGCCGCGCTTGCCGTAGCCGAGCATCGGCGGGACCGTGATCCGGCGGCGGCCGCCGACCCGCATTCCGGCGACGCCCTGGTCCCAGCCCTCGATCACCTGGCCCTTGCCGAGCCCGAACTTGAACGTCTGGCCGCGATCCCAGGAGGCGTCGAACTGCTCGCCGTTTGACCACGAGACCCCCACGTAGTGGACCTCGACCGCCAAGCCCGGCGCCGCTTCGTCGCCGTCGCCGAGCGTCAGGTCCTCGACCTCGAGCTGGTAGGACGGCGCCTGGTCGGCGGGCACCTCGACTTGGGGCTTCTCGTTGGCTGCCATGCGCCGGCACGCTACTCGCCCTCGGGCGAGTGAGGCTGCGGCCCGTAGCCGCTGAGGTCGACCTCGCTGTGAGGCTCGCCGGGGGGCCATTCGGCGAGCAGGGCCTCCGCGGCGCGGATCGAGCGCTCGGCGAATGGCTGCTCGCTCTGAATCAATCAGGTAGCGGATCGCCGGCCATGGATCGTCGCCGCTTCGCAGGACCTCGACCTCGACCGCCCAGAGGTGCGGCTCGCGCTCCATCCGGTCGATCATCAGGAGCGTCTTGGCAGCCCGGTCGCCGCCGAGGGTCAGGACGCCGGGCGCCTCGAAGCCGGCGAGCGCGTCGATCCAGCCCTGCAGGTCCTCGACCAGCAGGGCGTCGGCGAACGATCCAGCGAACGGGAAGGCGTCGCAGACGTAGTCGACGTTGAGGTACGGGGTACCCGGACTCCGCCACCACTCAGCTCGAAGCTCGAGACGAGCACCCTCGGAGCCGATCGCGAGCAGCTCCTGCACCGTCGGCGAAGTCTAGGCTCAGCGCGGCCGTCGCCGGTCGCGCCTGCCCACCGGCCTGCGCCCGCGCGCCTCGAGCCGATCGCGACGCGACTCACCGGCGGGGACGCGCCGTACGCCTCGCAGGCCGAGCAGGACGCCGTCGGAGCAGCCTCGGTGCCAGTGGGCGTGACGGGTCCCGCCGGCGCGACCGATCGTCTGGACGACCACGTGCTCCGCGCCGACCTCGACCCGCCCTCGACATCCGGGACACGTGTAGAGCTTCTGCGAGATCGAGCGGATCAGCCACACCTCATCGCCCTCGGGTGAGGTGCCTCGGAGGCTCGTGCGGGTGTCGGGCAGATCGTCGAAGTAGTCCACTCTGTGCCAGGATCGCAGGCCGCGACCCAGGCCCGACGGGACC
>JACDBR010000257.1 GCA_013694825.1 Solirubrobacterales bacterium | reverse complement strand
CCGCGCCCGCCGCCCGTGATCACGGCGGTCTTGCCCTCGAGAGCGCTCACTTGTCGAAGGCCCCCGCCAAGAGGCCGCCGTCGACCGGGAGCGCCACGCCGGTGACCATCGAAGCCTGCGGCGAGGCCAGCCAGATCACGGCGTCGGCGACCTCGTTGGGCTCGACGAGGCGCGCGATCAAGTGGGCGCCGGCGAATTCCTCGATCGCCCGCTCGCGGTCCCAACCCATATCGCTCGCCTCGGCATCGAACATCGGGGTGTCAACCCACCCCGGGCAGACCGCGTTGACGCGGATCTCTTCTGCAGCTAGCTCGTTGGCCGCCGTTTTCATGAGTCCGACCGCGCCGTGCTTGGACGCGTAGTAGGCGGCGTAGCCAGGGCCGACCTCGAGCCCCGCCGCAGAGGCGATCACCACGACCGAGCCTCCGCCGGCGCGCCGAAGCTGGCCGATCGCCGCCTTCATCGTCAAGAAGACCCCGGTCAGGTTCACCGCCAGGACCCGGTCCCAGTCAGCCGGGTCGAGCTCGGCGATCCGCGTGGCCGAAGCCTTGACTCCGGCACCCAGGACCGCTACCGACGCCGGTCCGAGTCGCTGTTCGAGCTCTCCGGCAGCCGCCTCGACGGCATCCGGGTCGGTGACATCGGCGACGATCCCATGGGCGCGGAAGCCGGCGCGCTCGATCGCGGTGGCGACATCGACCACGGCGGGGGCGGCGTCGAGGCAACCGACTGCGGCGCCGAGCTCGGCGTATCGCCGCGCGATACAGGCGCCCATGCCGCCGGCGGCGCCTGTGATCATGACCGTTTGTGCCGCCACCCTCACCCCAGCTTCCTCATCCGCGGGTCGACCGCGACCTGAATCGCGTCGGCGATCGCGTTTGCGATCACGAACACGGCTCCGATCACCAGCGTCACGCCGGTGATCGCCGGCACGTCCGTGGCCGCGATCGCGCGTTCGATGTAGAGGCCGAGGCCGGGCCAGGAGAAGATCGTTTCGACGATCGCGATCCCGGCGAGCATGGCGCCCAGCTCGAGCCCGAAGATCGTCAGCGGCGCGTTGACCGAATTGCGAAGTGCGTGCCTCCACAGCACCCGGCGCTCGGTCAGTCCCTTGGCCCGGGCGGTACGTGCGTAGTCGGTGTCCATCGATTGACGCAGCGCCGAGCGCAGGGTGCGCGCTGTCAGCAGCGCCGGGGTCAGCGCCAGCGTGATCGCCGGCAGCACCAGGTGCCAGAGCGAGTCGAAGAACGTGTTCAGCTGGCCCGCGAAAAGCGAATCGGCCAATAGAAAGCCGGTCGGACCGTCGACCGGCGCCGGCACCTCCGAGCTGCGCCCCCCGGAGGGAAACCAGCCGAGCTTGTAGTAGAGGAGGAAGAGGGCGAGCAAGCCGAGGGTGAAGGTAGGCACCGACGCGCCGGCAAGCAGCACCCCGCGCACCACCCCACTCCCCCTGCGGGCGGTCGCCGTGAACGTCCCCACCAGCAGGCCGATGACGGCCACCATTACGATCGCCACGCCAAGCAGCTCGAGAGTGGCCGGCAACGCGTCGGCGAGGTCGTCGACCACCGGCCGGTGGCTGTGAGTCGACTCCGAGAGGTCGCCATGGACCAGGCGGTCGAGGTAATGCACGTAGCGGGTCGCAAGTGGCTCGTCGAGCTCGAGCTCCTCGCGCTTCTCGTCGATCACCTCCTGGCTCGCCCCGGCCCCCGCGTAGACGCGCGCAGGGTCGGACGGGATCACCGAGCCGAGCAAGAAGACGATCGTCACCAGGGCCCAGAGGACGACCACGAGACCCGCGACGCGGTTGAGGACGAAGCGCCAGCTCATCGATTCTCGCCCCGACTCAGTTCTTCTCGAGGTCGGCCAGCCTCGCGACCCAGATGTAGACCGGCACGTGGCTGAATCCACTGATGCCGGAGTTGGCCGCGAACACGTCGCGCCTGTCGGCGATCCCAGTCGCGTAGTACTGCCTGCCGGCGGCCTCGGCAACTGCCGAGAACTGCTGCGTGGCCTTGTCGGGATCGATCTGCGCCAGCGCCGCGTTGAGCTGCTTGTCGATCTCCGGCTCCTTGAAGCCGAGCAGGTTGAGCCCACCGGTCGACGAGTACACCGGGTTGAGCCAGGCCGCCGGATGGGCGGCGTCGGGATTGAGCGTCGTGATCGCCGCTTCAGGTGCCTTGGTCGGGTCGGTCG
>JACDBR010000242.1 GCA_013694825.1 Solirubrobacterales bacterium | reverse complement strand
CAGCCGAGCCGTTCTCCGAGCCCTCCGAGGCCCCACCGTCGGACGCCGGCCCGGACGGCGGGCCCTCCGGGTCGACCAGCGAGGCGTTCGCCGCCGAGCGACTGACGCTGTCGATCCGCACCAGGCGACGCTCGCCGACGTGGCGACCGCCCCCGGCGACCGAGACGATGTAGGCGTCGAGCCGCGCGATCGCATCGTCGACGTCGTACATGTGCGGCTCCTCGATCGTGACCAGGACCTCCTCGCCGACCGCGAAGGGAAGCGCGCGCTCCTCGATCTCGGTTCGGGTGCCGCGATCGGTGACCTCGAAGGTGTCGATCGCGAGCGCGTCACCGCCCTCGAAGTGAAACCAGCGACCCGACTCCTCCTCGAGATCGGCGAGGCCGCTCTCCTCGCGGACGAGCTCGGCGGCGACTCCCGGGTTGACCCGAACCAGATAGGCCTCGGCGTCGTCGTCGCGCCCGTCGGCGACGAGCTCGCGAAGCTTGCGAAGGACGTCGATCGCGACCGTCTCCTCGGAGGGGATCACGCCCTCGCCGTCGCACGTCGGGCACTTGCGGGTCAGGATCTCGCGTACGCCGTCGGTGACGTTCTGGCGCGTCATCTCGACCAACCCCAGCGGCGAGACCTCCATCACGTAGGTCTTAGTGCGGTCCTCGTCGAGCGCCTTCTGGAGCGTCTTCAGCACCTGGTCGCGGTTGCGCGCCCGCGACATGTCGATGAAGTCGATCACGATGATGCCGCCGATGTCGCGCAGCCGCAGCTGGCGAACCACCTCGTCGGCCGCCTCGACGTTGACCTTCGTGATCGTGTCCTCGAGCCGGCCCTTGCCGCGACCCGTGAAGCTCCCCGTGTTGATGTCGATCACGGTCAGGGCCTCTGCGTAGTCGATGATCAGGTAGCCGCCGGAGGGCAGGTCGACCCGGCGCGAGAGCGTCGAGCGAATCGCCTTGTCGGCCCCGTAGCGCTCGAACAGCGACTCACGGCCCTCGTAGAGCTCGACCAGGTCGCAGAGCGCAGGCGCCGTGCGCTGGAAGAACGCCGTCACCCGGTGGTGCTGCTTGGGGTCGTCGATGATCGCGCCGTCGAACTCCTTGCCGAGCACGTCGCGCAGCACCCGGATCGAGAGGTCGGCCTCCTGGAAGACCAGGTTCGGCCCCTTGATCTCCTTCGCGCGCTTCTCGACCACCTCGTGGAGCTTGTGCAGGTAGGCGAGGTCGCGCTCGAAGTCGGCCTTCTCGGCCCCCTCGGCAGCGGTCCGCACGATCACGCCCCCGTCGCCCTTGTGGAGCTTGCCGAGCAGCTTTCGCTGCCGGTCGCGTTCCGCGTCTGAGAGCCGGCGGCTGGCGCCGACGCCGCTCCCCTGGGGCATGTAGACGAGGTAGCGGCCGGCGATCGAGAGCTGCATCGAGAGCCGCGCGCCCTTCGTCTTCAACGGGTCCTTGACCACCTGGACGAGAATCTCCTGCTTGGGCTTGATCATCTCGTCGATCCGCCGGCCCTTGCCGCGGCCGCGCTTGGGCGCCGGCTGGCCGTCGGCGGTGACGATCTCGTCGACGTGCAGGAAGCCGTTTCGCTCCAGGCCGATGTCGACGAAGGCCGCTTCCATCCCGGGCAGCACGTTGTCGACCACGCCCATGTAGATGTTGCCGACGATCGAACGCACGCCGCGGCGCTCTACGTAGAGCTCGCCGACCCGCATTCCCTCGGCGCCCTTGCCGCCGTTCGAGGCCTGGGCGCCATCGCCCGTGGGCGCCTCGGCGCGATCGCTCGCGGTCTGCGGCTTGCCGTCGCGGCGGCGTCCGCCGCGACCCGAGCCCTTTCCTTCGAGCACGGCGACGCGGGTCTCGCCCGAGTCGACTGATACGAGGATCTTCTTCTTCAAGTTCTCACCACCAAGAGTTGGGGAACCCGCGTCACTTACAACGCGGGAGCCCTGCTCTTGGAGGTGAGCCGCGCCTGGATGTAGATGCTCTGCAGGATCCCGATCGCGAGAAACATCGCCACCACCGAGGAGCCACCAAAGCTCATCAAGGGAAGTGGGATGCCCGTGATCGGCGCGATCCCGAGGTTCATACCTACGTTGACGAAGAGATGAAACAGCAGCATGGCGGCGATTCCGCCGGCGATCATGCTGCCGTAGAGGTTCTTCGACATGGTCAAGATGCGCAGCGCCCGCCAGATGAGCAGGGCGTACAGGGACAAAAGGAGAGCAGCGCCGACGAACCCGAAGCGCTCAGCCACGACCGCGAAGATGAAGTCGGTGTGTCGCTCGGGTAGAAAGCCATTCTGTGATTGCGTTGATTCGTCGCCGCGCCCGATCTTACCTCCAGAGCCTACGGCTATCAGCGACTGATTGATCTGGTAGCTGGAGTCGGCGGGGTCGTCGCTGGGGTCGAGGAAGGACGTCAGGCGGTCCTCCTGGTAGGTCTCGAGCACCGGCTCGCCGGTGACCGCGGGGACCAGCAGGAAGGCGCCGGCGACGGCAGCGGCCGCGACGCCGAAGATCGCCAGGAAGTGCCTCCAGTCGGTGCCGGCGATGAACAGCACCGCGAAGGTGATGACAACGTAGACGCTCGCCGTGCCGAGGTCCGGCTGCATCAGCACCATGCCCGCCGGGATCAGCCCCATGACGAGGATCTGGAGCGTCCGCCGGCCCTCGCCGTCACGGCGCACCCGGTCGATGACGAAGGCAGACAGCGCCAGCAGCAGCATCACCTTGCCGAGCTCTGAGGGCTGGAAGTTAACGAACGGCAGCTCGATCCAGGCCCTGGTGCCGCGAGTCGCGGTCGCGAAGACGAAGACGGCCGCGATCAGGAGCAGCATCCCGGCGTAGATCCCGACCCGCAGCTCGCGAAAGCGCGAGTAGTCGACCCGCGCCGCGGCCAGCATCACCGCGATGCCGACGATCACGTAGATCGCCTGGCGGATCGCGTAGAAGTAGGGCTCGCCCGGGATGTCGCCGGAGGTGGTGACCGCGAGCGTGTAGATCGAGAAGCCGACCAGCAGCAGGCTCGCGGCGAGCAGCATGAAGTCCATCTGCAGGAGGCTCGTGCGCTCGCTTGCCTCCTCGCGCTGGCGAGCGGTCGCGAACGAGCGTGGGCGCGGCATCGCCTCCATCACTCGATCCGCCCCGTCTCCACGCCGCAGCCCGGATCGACTCGTTCAAGCTCGAAGTACTCGGCAAGGATCTGCTTCGTAGCCGGAGCAGCCGAGTCGGCGCCAAAGCCGCCCTCCTCCATCGTCACCGCAACCGCGATCTCGGGATTCTCAGCCGGCGCCAGGGCGACGTACCAGGACTGATCCTCGTAGCCGTAGCGCTCGGCGGTTCCGGTCTTGCCGGCGATCGGGATCGGGAAGTTGCCGAAGCAGCCGTAGGAGGTCCCTCCCGGCGACATCGCCGCTGCCTCGAGCCCGGCCATGATCGTCTGGCGCCAGTCGTCCTCGATCTCGACCGTGCGGCGCGGCTCGGGGGTGATCTCCTGGACCGTCCGGCCGCTGGGGTCTTCGACCCGCAGGCCCAGGTGCGGGCGCATCACGTCGCTGCCATTGCCGATCGTCGCGTAGGCGACCGCCATCTGGAGCGGATCGGCCGCGAGGTCGCCCTGGCCGACGGAGAGGTTGATGTTGTCGCCCACTGTCCACTCGCGATCGGTCAGGCCGTCCGCGTAGAGCTCGTTGCGCCACTTCGGGTCGGGGATCCGGCCCGGCTCCTCGTTCGGCAGATCGATCCCCGTCTGGCTGCCGAGCGAGAGCTGGCGCGCCCACTCCTGGAGCGCACCGCCGTCGGGCTCCTGCGAGTTGGTGCGAAATCCGAGGTTGTAGAAGAAGACGTCGGAGGAGACCTGGAGCGCTCCCTGGAGGCTCTGCGAGCCGAGCACGGCCTGGCCGGCGTTGTAGAAGCGCTGCGTGCCAACCGAGAAGAAGCCGGTGCTGTCACCGATCACCTCGGTGGTCGTCACGTTGCCGCTGTCGAGCGCCGCCAGCGCAGTGATCGGCTTGAAGGTCGAGCCGGTTGGATAGCCGCCCTTGATCGCGCGGTTGAACAGCGGGTTGCCCTGGTCCTCGGCGGTCAGCCGCTCGTAGGTCGATTCGGTGACGATCGGCTTGGAGAAGACGGCGGGGTCGTAGGTGGGATACGAGCCGAGCGCGACTACCCCACCGGTGTTGACGTTGATCGCGGCGAAGGCGCCGGGCAGGCCCCGCGCCTCCATCGCCTCCTCGGCGGCCCGCTGGACGTCGACATCGAGCGAGGTGATCAGGTCGTTGCCCGCCTCGGGCTCGCGGGTCGAGAGTGCCTTGCCCGTCGGCAGGCCGTCGGCGTCGACTTGAACGCGCGTGGCGCCGTTGACGCCGCGAAGCACGCTGTCGTAGCTGTACTCGAGCCCGTCCTGGCCGATGAAGTCCCCCGACTCGATCCCCTTCCACTGCGGCTCGGCGAGCTGCTCCTCGTTGATCTCGCGCACATAGCCGAGCGCGTGGGCGGCGAGCGTGCCCTGCGGGTAGCGGCGCACGTAGATCCGGTCGATGGTGACACCCGGGTAGTCGCGCTGGTGCTCGGAGAGGTAGTAGACGAGCTTGTAGGGGACGTCGCGCTCGAGCGTCACGGGGCTGGCCGGGGCCTCGAGGGTCTGGAGGCGGATCTCCTTGCGGATCCTCTCGACCGGCGTCTCGATCAGCTCGGCCGTGCGGCGCAGCAGCTGGGCCTGGCGCTCGCGTCCCACCGGCAGCTCGTCGGTGCGGATCTGGAGCGCCAGCGCCGTCCGGTTGGTGACCAGCGGCTTGCCGTCGGCGTCGAGGATCTCGCCCCGGGGCGCCTGGACCGTGAACTCCCGCACCTGGTTGTCCTGCGCCTCGGCCAGGTACTCATCGCCCGAGAGCACCTCGAGGTACCAGAGGCGCAGGAAGATGACCGCAAACAGGACCAGGGCGGCCCCGCCCAAGACGGCGATCCGCAGCGAGAAGCGACTTGCCTGGCGGTTCTCGGCACCGCCGCTGACTCCGCCGCTCATCATCACGTCGCCACGCGCCTTCGAATCCGGGGCCCCCGGGCGGAACGCCGAGCGCGCCGGCGTGCACCCCGGCCCTCGGTGAGAACACGGCTGCCGGCGCCCTCCTCGACCAGCGCCGGGCGCAGCGTGCGCCTGATCAGCGGGTAGATCGCGATCGCCAGCACGAAGGCGCTCAGGCCCTGGACGAAAATGTCGCGGACGACCAGCAGCGAGACCGCGGCGTCGACGCCGAGCATCAGCTGGAGCACGGCGAACGCGGTCGCCGCGACGATCGTGAAGCCGCCAGCCAGCAGGGGCGGGGTCAGCGAGTTGGAGATCTCGAAGCCCTCGCGATAGCGACCGGCCAGGTAGCCGACCGACAGCAGCGCGAGCGAGGTAATCCCAAGCGTCTGGAGCAGGATCGCGTCGACCAGCAGGCCGGTGGCGAAGCCGCAGACCGCGCCGACCACCCCACCGCCCAGCAGCCCGAGACAGACGACGACCACGGGCAGCATGTCGGGGATCGTGCCCGCGACCTCCAGATAGGAGAGGAACGAAGTCTGCAAGAGGACGGCGAAGAAGACGATCGCCGCGATGCGCAGCACGATGCGTCGTGTGACGATCACTTGACGAGCTCGCCGCGGTCGGGTCCGCCGGTCAGGACCTGGACGTACTCGAGCTCGCGCATATCGACGAAAGGCCGGACCTCGACCTCCTGGAAGTCGCCCTGGCCGACCTCGGCGTTCTCGATTCGCCCGATCTCGATCCCCGGCGGATAGGCGGAGGAAAGGCGGCCGTCCGACCAGCCGGCGGTGATCAGGATCTGGTCCTTCTCGACCTCCGCCTCGTTCTCGATGAAGTCGAGATACAGGGTCTCCGGGTTGCCGACCTCGGCCTCGACGACTCCCCAGGGCGCCCGCGCGTCACCGTCGATGACCTCGGCGGTGACGGCGTTGCGGGGGTCGGTGATCAGCGAGATCGTCGAGGTGGTGGCCGTGACGTCGCTGATCCGCCCGACCAGGCCATCGCCGGTCTGGACCGGGTCGTCGACGGCGAGGCCGGCGCTCGAGCCCGTGTCGATCTGCACGCTCGAGTACCAGACCGTGGACGAGCGGCCGATCACGCGGGCGGTCACGGGCTCGTAGGAGCCCAGCTCCCCATCCGTCGGCAGCCCCAGCTGGTCGCGAAGCTCCTCGTTGTCCTCGATCGCTCCCTGGGCGCGGGCCAGCTCGGCTCGGGTCGCCGCCAGCTCGGCCACGAGCTCGTCGTTCTCGCCCTGGGCGGAGAAGGTGTCGTCGAACCAGCCGATCAGGTCGCGAGCGGGCTTCAGCGCGACGCTGGCGCCTTCGGAGATCGGCGCGGTGATCGTCGCCAAACCCTTCTGCAGGCTGTGGATCGGTCCGCTGCGGGCCTCCGAGAAGGACAGCGACAGCAGCACCAGACAGGCGACGATCAGCCCAACGAGGACCGCCCGCCGGCGTCTGATCTGCTTGCGGTACACGGTTTCTAGTTCAGCCGCCCACGGCGGCGGCGGTTGGAGCGGCTGCGGTTCATGCGATGGATCGCCTCGAACTCCTCCAGCGAGCGCCCCGAGCCGACGGCGACGCAGGTCAGCGGCGACTCCGTCAGGTGGCAGGGCATCTGACACTCGTTGCGCAGGCGCTCGTCCATGCCCTGCAGGAGCGCGCCCCCGCTGGCGAGGGTGATGCCGCGATCCATGATGTCGCCTGCCAGCTCGGGCGGCGTGCGGTCGAGCGTGTCCTTGACCGCGGCGACGATCTGCGAGACGGGCTCCTCGAGCGCGATGCGAACCTCGTCGGAGCTCAGCGAGAGCGTCTTCGGAAGCCCGGTGACCATGTCGCGGCCACGGATCTCGGCGGTGACCGTCTCCGGCATGTCGGCGCCGGAGCCGATCTCGAGCTTGACCTCCTCGGCCGTCTGCTGGCCGATCAGGAGCTTGTGCTGGTGCTTGCAATGGCTGACGATCGCGTCGTCCATCTCGTCGCCGCCGACCCGGATCGACGCGGAAACGACGATCCCGCCGAGCGAGATCACGGCGACCTCGCTCGTGCCTCCGCCGATGTCGAGCACCATGCTGCCGGTCGGGTCGGCGACAGGGAGCCCGGCGCCGATCGCGGCGGCCATCGGCTCCTCGATCGGGTAGGCCTGGCGGGCACCTGCCGACAAGCACGCCTCCTCGACGGCGCGCTTCTCGACGCCGGTGACTCCAGAGGGCACGCAGACGACGACGCGAGGGTGCGCGAAGCGGTTCTGATGGACCCGCTGAATGAAGTGGCGGAGCATCTCCTCGGTGACGTCGAAGTCGGCGATCACGCCGTCCTTGAGCGGCCGGATCGCCTGGATCGTCCCCGGGGTGCGCCCGAGCATCCGCTTGGCCTCGACGCCGACGGCATGGACCTCGCCCGTGCGCGCGTCGACGGCCACCACGGAGGGCTCGGAGAGAACGATTCCCCGGCCACGCACGTATACGAGCGTGT
The DNA here is from genome assembly GCA_013694825.1 of Solirubrobacterales bacterium. Lineage (GTDB taxonomy): Bacteria > Actinomycetota > Thermoleophilia > Solirubrobacterales > 70-9 > JACDBR01. Next base: position 1,575 of record JACDBR010000242.1, on the reverse strand, counting down.
TGGCGGTCCCGAGGTCAACCGCCATATCGCGGCCGCCAAAGCCGAACAGATTGCTGAAGAATCCCATCTCGGGGTTGGTCTGTGTCTCCGGTCGAGTGCTCTGGGACGAAGGACGGCCGCGGCGGGCCGGCCGTCGCCAGCGGGCGCATTCGGGCCCGCCCCCTCGCGCGGTGGGGAGCCGGATGCTCAGAGGTCTCCGACCTGAGCGCGCCCACGGAGTCGCAACGGCCTCGCCGCGGGGCGAGTGTAGCGTGAGTCCCGGCAGCCGAAACCCGGACTTGAGCCCTTTGGGAAAGCCTAAGGCTATTTCTTCGCTTTAGGGTTTTGGCCAGTTATGGGAGAACGACGCGAAAAGCGCCGGAATCAGCTCGCGGAGGGCTCCCAGCGGCAGCCCGACGATGTTCGAGAAGTCGCCCTCGATCCGCTCGACGAGCATCGAGCCGAGGCCTTGGATCGCGTACGCGCCGGCCTTGCCACGCCATTCACCGGAGCGCAGGTAGGCATTGAGCAGTCCTCCGTCGAGCGTCTTGAAGGCGACCCGGCTGCGAACGACGCGCGACTCGAGCCGAGCGTCGGTCCGGCCGCCGGCCGGCGCCACGACGAGGCCGCTCAGAACCTCGTGGGTGCGTCCGGAAAGCGCTTCCAGATGGCGCCGGGCCTGTGCCTCGCCGGCAGCTTTGCCCAGCAAACTGCCGTCCAGCGCCACGTCCGTGTCGCACGCGATCACGAGCCTCGACGCTGTAGCGCGGTCGGTCACCGAAGCCGACTGCTCGAGTCCGGCCCGGGCCTTACGGCACGCGTTCTCGACTACGAGCTCGTCCGGGTCGCCCTCGCTGAGCTCTTCGACCTCCGGCTTGACGACCTCGAACTCGACGCCCAGCCCTGTCAGGATCGCGTGCCGGCGCGGTGAGCCCGAGGCGAGGATGATCCGCGCGGCAGGGGCGTGGAACGCCGCGGCCGCCATCGCTCTAGCCGCGCCTCCGGTCCTCAGCCGGGCCCGGCCTCAGAGCTCGGGGAACCAGATCTCGATCTCGCGCTCGGCCGACTCGTCGGAGTCCGAGCCGTGGACCATGTTGAAGGTGACCTCGAGGCCGAGGTCACCGCGAATCGACCCCGGCGCCGCCTCGAGCGGATTCGTGGCGCCGATCAGCTGGCGCGCCGCGGCGACGGCGCCGTACCCGCCGAGGATCGCCGCGACCAGCGCGCCGCCGGTGATGAACTCGACCAGCTCCCCGAAGAACGGCTTTTCGGCGTGCTCGGCGTAGTGCTCGCGCGCGAGAGCCTCGTCGGCCTGCATCAGCTTCAGCGCCTCGAGCTCGAGACCCTTGCGCTCGAAGCGGCCGAGCACCTCCCCCGTCAGGCCGCGGGCGAACGCGTCGGGCTTTACGAGGATCAGTGTGCGTGAAGTCTCCGCCATCGGCGCGGCAGCTTAGTGGCTCGGCCCCGACGAACGGCATGTGCTCGCCGGCCTTGCCTGATCGCGGGTGAGCAGCGAAACGGGCGGCCGGTCGCCGGCTCGCTACTCGGGGGGCGGTGATCCGTCCGGGCGACGCTCGACCGGCGGTGGCGCGCTGC
>JACDBR010000234.1 GCA_013694825.1 Solirubrobacterales bacterium | reverse complement strand
CACGCCCGCCGCCTCGGCGAGGGCCGCCTCGACGTCGGCGAGGATCGCTCGCTCCGAGCGCGAGGCGACGAGCGGCTCGTCGAGGCCCTCGACGTGGACGTAGGTGCGGCGGCCGTCGCCGCGCTCGGAGGCTTCGAGCGGGACGAGGGCGAAGATCAGGTCGGCGCGGACGTAGCGCCCGTAACCGAGCGCGATCAGGCGGGCGTCGCGACGCGCCATCAGGCCTGCTCCCCGGAGCCACCGCCGGAGCTCGTGCCCGGCCGCTCGCCCGGTCCGCCGTTCTTGCCGGGCCCGTCCTTCCCGCCGCGCTTCTTGCCGCGCTTCTCCCGCCCCGGCGGCGGGTCGAGCTTGTCGAGCGCCTTGAGTACCTTCGTGGCGCAGCCGGGGGCGAAGACGGGGACGACTCGGATGCCAACGTTGCCGACCCTGCTCCGGAGCACCAGGTTCATGCGGTCGCGGTCCTCGGCCTTCTCAACCTCGCCGGCGTCGTTCAGCAGCTCGCGATCGACCTCGCAGAACGGGTCGCCCTCGACCGCGTAGGAGCCGTCGAGACGCTCGAGCATAAGCGCCTTGACGATCGCCTTGTCCGAGAAGCTCCCGGCCGTGTCGTCATCGCCGCAACCGGCAAGCGGCAAGGCGAGCGCGACCAGCAAAGGCGCCAAGGCGAGCTTGAACCGCCGTCCGCGAGGACGCTCAGGGCGCGGACGGCTCTCCATGCGGGAAAGTTACAAGACCACTTAGGACGGACCGAAAGGCACGTCCCGGAACGAAAGAGGGGGCGGCCCGTAGGCCGCCCCCTCCCTTGCGGTCTCTAGTGAAACCGCGAGTCCTGAGAACTACGTCCTAGCCGCGCCTCCTGGGCCTGACCTGGCAGGGCGACGAGTTGAACACCGTGTCGGTGGACAGGTTGTCGCCGTTGTCGTTGCCGTCGGGCGGCGAGTCACCGTCGTAGGTGAACTGGGCCCGGTAGTTGTGCTTGCGGTTCGCGTCCTTGCAGCGTGCCTGAACGTAGGGGTCGCGCTTGAGGAACGCGTTGAACGCCTCGAGGCGGCCGCGCGGGCGGCGGGCGCTTCCGTGCGCGCGCGAACCCTCTGCGCCCCTCTCCTAGGCGGCTGATGCTAAACGTTGAATCAATCCGGCCCGCTTGATTTGCGCGGTTTTGCGGGGTTCGTGCGGTTAACCCTCGATTAACCCTGAAGGTTCCTCAGCGCCGCCGCGCCGGGCGTGCAGGCGCAGGTCGTGACCGGCCGGGGAAGCTCAGCGACGCGGGTCGCGCCCGGTCAGCTCGCGGTAGAGGTCGTTGGGTCGAGTGTCGGTGAGCGCGGCCACGACGCCCGCCGCCGCACGCGGGCGGGCGCCCGCTTGGACCAGCCGGCGCAGGGCATCGACCGCGAAGCTGCGATCGGCGCTCCCGACCGCATCGCCGCCGGCCGCGATCACGACGACGATCTCGCCCTTTGCGCCGTCGCGGAAAGTCCGGGCCAGCTCGCCGAGCGTGCCGCGAACCACCTCCTCGTGGAGCTTGGTCAGCTCACGACAGACCGCGGCCGGGCGGTCCGGCGCCAGCGCCGCAAGCGCCCCGAGCGACTCGCCGAGCCGGCGCGGCGACTCGAAGGCGACGACGGTCTCCGTCGAGCGCAGGACGCGCTCGAGCTCCCCCGCGCGACGCGGCAGGAAGCCCTCGAATCGCCAGCGCTCGGGGGGCAGGCCCGAGGCGACCAGGGCCGTCGTCACCGCCGAGGGACCAGGCAGGACCTCGATCTCGATGCCGCGCTCGATGCAGGTGCGGATCAGCCGGTAGCCGGGGTCCGAGATCACCGGCGTCCCGGCGTCGCTGACCAGCGTCACCCTCGTGCCGCGCTCGATCTGCTGGGCGAGCTGGGTCGCCCGCGAGGCCTCGTTGGCGTCGTGGTTGGAGACCAGGCGCGGCCGCTCGAGCCCGAGCCGCTCGAACAGCATCCCGGTCCGCCGCGTGTCCTCGCAGGCGATGATGTCGGCGTCGGTGAGCGCCCTCGTCGCGCGCCGGCTGAGATCGTCGAGATTGCCGATCGGGGTAGGGCAGACCGTCAGGCGCCCCGCCATCACTCACGCTCCTCGAGCGTCTCGAGCGCCATCTCCGCGGCGCCGACCATGCCGGCGTCCGGGCCCAGCTCGGCGGCGACGATCGGCGTTTCGTCCTGCGGCGGCAGGGCGTGATCGCGTACCCACTGCCGGGCCGGCCCGAGCAGCAGCTCGCCCGCCGCCATCACCCCGCCGCCGAGCACGATCACGTCCGGCTCGAAGATGTTGGCCAGGCCCGAGAGCCCAGACCCGAGCTTGCAGGCGACGCCGTGCAGGCCCTTTGTGGCCACCTCGTCGCCATCGAGAGCGGCGTCGATCAGCGCCCTGCCGTCGATCTCGCCCTCGCCCGCCGCGACCCGGCCGATCGCGCTCTCGGGATGGGCGGCCGCGAGCTCGCGGCCGAGCTTGGCGATCGCGGTTCCCGAGCAGAGCGACTCGATGCAGCCGCGGTTACGGCAGTTGCCCTGGCAGGGCGGCCCATCCCAATCGATCACCATGTGCCCGATCTCCGCCCCGCCGCCGCTCGACCCGCGATACGGCTGGCCGTCGATGATCAGGCCACCACCGATGCCCGTCCCGAGCGTCAACATGATCGCGTTGCGCGCTCCCTCGGCGGCCCCGAAGCGATGCTCGGCGAGCGCGGCGACGTTCGCATCGTTGTCGACGAGCACCGGCAGCCCGAGGCGCTCGGAGAGCAGGTCGCGGATCGGAACGTTGTTCAGCGGCAGGTTGACGGCCTGGAGGGCGATCC
>JACDBR010000219.1 GCA_013694825.1 Solirubrobacterales bacterium | reverse complement strand
CAGGACGAGCTCGTGGACGGGGTCGCCGTGCGGCGCGTTGACGGGGCGGCCGTACATCTCCCGCAGGCGGGCGCGGATCGCCCGCACCCGCTGGCGGCGCGGGCGCGGCCAGCCTTTGCGCCTCGAGCCCGCCGCCACGGGGCCAGGATAGGTAGTCCGGCACCCCCTGCGAGGCTCTCGGATGGCTGACGATCGGCTAGCGTGGCCGGCCGATGAGCCCGGGCACGAGCGGCGGACCGACTGGCCGCGAGCGCCGAGCGCTCCGCGGCACCGAGCTGCGCTCCCGCGCCCGCAACCGGCTGATCGAGTCTCGCCTCACCCCCAACGCGATCTCGGTGACCGGCCTGGTCGGCAACCTGGTCGCCGCCGCGCTCGTCACCCAGCGCGAGTTCGAGCTCGCCGGCCTCGCCTTCATCCTCGGTTCGATCATGGACACCCTCGACGGGCGCTACTCGCGTATGTCGGGCAAGGGCACCCTCTTCGGCGCGTTCCTCGACTCGACCCTCGACCGGATCGAGGAGGGCCTCGTGCTGGCCGCGGTCGCTTGGCACTTCGCCGACATCGGCGAAGCCGTGCCCGCCTCGATGTGCGTGCTCGCGGTGCTGGCCTCGCTGATGGTCTCCTACACCCGGGCGCGCGCCGAGGCGCTCGACATCGAGTGCAAGGTCGGGATCGCCACGCGGCCGGTCAGGGTGGTGATCCTCTCCGTCGGGCTCGTCTTCGCGACGGGAGCGGGAATCCTCGGCGCCGATCTGCTCGCGCCCTCGGTCTACGTGCTCGCAGCGCTGAGCGCCTTCACGGCCGTTCAGCGGGTCCTGCACGTACGCGGCGAGCTCCGAAAGCTGGACCACGAGCCGCCCGCGGCGGACTCGCCCGCGGCGATGTAACCCTCGACGGCCCGCCGCGTAGACTCGACTGCCCAATCCAGCCGAGGAGGCCTTCGTTTCATGAGTGACGGAAACGGCGCCCGCAACGGCTCCAGCGCCAACGGGCGTCGCGTCGATGACGGCAAGGTCCGCGTCGCCATCGTTGGAGTCGGCAACTGCGCCAACAGCTTCATCCAAGGCGTCCACTACTACCGTGACGCCGATCCGGCCGAGGACGTGCCGGGCCTGATGCACGTCGACCTCGGCGGCTACCACGTCCGCGACATCGAGTTCGTCGCCGCCTTCGACATCGACTCCGAGAAGGTCGGCAAGGACCTCGCCGACGCGATCTGGTCGGGCCAGAACGACACGATCAAGTTCGCGGACGTGCCCCAGATGGGGATCGAGGTCCACCGAGGCATGACCCACGATGGGCTCGGCAAGTACCTGAAGGAGAAGATCACCAAGGCTCCGGGGGAGACCTCCGACGTGGTCGGGATCCTCGAGCGCACGAAGGCCGATGTGCTCGTCTGCTACCTGCCCGTCGGCTCCGAGCAGGCGACCAAGTGGTACGTCGAGCAGGCGCTCCACGCGGGGGTCGGCTTCGTCAACTGCCTGCCGGTGTTCATCGCCCGCGAGCCCTACTGGGACGGCCGCTTCCGCGAGAAGGGCCTGCCGATCATCGGCGACGACATCAAGTCCCAAGTCGGCGCGACGATCGTCCATCGCAACCTTGCGCGGCTGTTCCATGAGCGCGGCGTGCGGATGGAGCGCACCTCTCAGCTCAACGTCGGCGGCAACATGGACTTCTACAACATGCTCGAGCGCGACCGGCTGGCCTCGAAGAAGGAGTCGAAGACCAACGCGGTGACCTCGATCATGGGCCACGAGCTGCCGGCCGAGGACGTCCACGTCGGCCCGTCGGACTACGTCGCCTGGCTGACCGACCGCAAGTGGGCGCACATTCGCATCGAGGGGCGCTCGTTCGGCGACGTGCCGCTCAACCTCGAGCTCAAGCTCGAGGTCTGGGACTCGCCCAACTCGGCCGGAATCGTGATCGACGCGACGCGGCTGTGCAAGCTGGCGCTGAACAAGGGCATCGCCGGCCAGCTCGATGGGCCCTCGAGCTACCTGATGAAGTCGCCGCAAACCCAGCGCCCGGACTCCGAGGCTCGCGAGCAGACGGAGCGGTTCATCAGCGAGAACGCCCGCGGCACCGGCGTCGCAGACGGCGCTGCGAAGGCGACTGAGCCCGAGACTGAGCGCACCTCGTAACGGCGGCGCCGAAGGCGGCCGTCGCGCGGCCGCCCGCCACCGCCGAGCCCGTGGGGTTGAACCCTTTTGGCCGCTCGGTCGAACACCCTGGTGCATGCGCAAGACGAGCGAGCAGGGACCGACCCACCAGAGGGCCGCGAGCGTTGTCCGGCCGGCGAGCTGAGGCCGGGCGATGGTGGCTGCCGCCTCGCTCGGCGCGCCGGCCGGGACGCCCAGCGGCGTTTCCACCTTCGTGCCGTGGCCTGCGCTCGCTGCGCGGCAAG
>JACDBR010000202.1 GCA_013694825.1 Solirubrobacterales bacterium | reverse complement strand
GACGCCGACCTGATCTTCGCCGACGCGCTCAGCGCTCCGATCCACCCGCAGCGGCTCACCGGCTGGTTTGCCGAGCACCGCAAGGCGGCCGGGATTCCGACCGGCAACTTGCACACGCTCAGACACTCGTCGGCGTCGATGGCGCTCACGGCCGGCGTGCCGGTGCACATCGTCGCCGCCCGGCTCGGAGACGACGCGAAAACGGTGCTCTCGACCTACGCGCACCTCCTGCCGCAGTCAGACGAGCTGGCGGCCGAACGGGTCGCGGCGGCGCTCGCCGGTTAGCACCTGGTTAGCAAATCGGCTGGAATCCCGCTCGTAGAGCGGAGCCCGTCAGAAGGAGGTGTTCTTGCGCGCCCCCTCCCAGTTCAGCTCGATGTGGACGTGGTCCTTGTGGGCGGCCGTCGGGTCGAGATGCTTCTTCTTCTTGCCATCGTCGGTGAAGCAGTAGGAGTATTGGCCCATCCCATCCATGCCCGACCACCAGGCGTGGCAGTTGAAGATCAGCCCCTGGACGCCCATCCGCCGCGCCAGCGCCGCCTTGTTTCCCCGCCGGTCGCGCTCGAGCAGCAGGTTGATCAGCTTTCGAGCCTCGCGCTTCTCGGCCCGGTTTCGCGCGTCGAGGTGCCAGTCGATCGCGCGGCCTTCGGCGTGCAGAGAGGCGCTGTTGGGGCCCCACTTCTCGCAGCGCATGATCCCCCAGCTCTCGCCGCGCACGTTCTGCCTCATCCCCTTCTCGAACGCGCGCATGCCCTTCGGCGGGTTGCTTCGACATTCGCTGGCGTAGTCGTAGCGGTAGTTCTCGAGCGGCTTGTCGATCATCTGCTGTTGGCGGGGTTGTGGTCGAGGCCCGCCCAGGCGACGCCGGAGCCGACTGTCAGGGCCATGGCCAGGAGGGGGAGCAGCAGCCGCTTGCGCATGTGATTTGGTTCGGCGGGTCGCGCCGCCCGCTTGAGTCTCCCGCGGCTGCGCTGGACGCGCCGATCGCCACGGGCCGCGCTAGAATCCGGTCAGGACCGTGCTAGGTGTGGAATTAGCGGTGCCCTGCACTCGCAATCCGCTCCAGCGAGACCGAACGCCCGCCTGAGGGTCTCTTGCCTTCGGGGTCAGTACGCCGCGGGCGGCGTTGACGGCCAGGTCCCGCGCAATGACGGCCCGCGAATCAGGTCAGGTCCGGAAGGAAGCAGCCTTAAGCGGTATCCGGCATGTGCCGCGGAGCAGCCTGGCCCGAGCAAGCCACGGCGGGCACGCCCGAGAGACATCACTCGACGGCGGGCCCGCACGGTCCTGCCAACATGGCTGGAGTCGCCGATCAGCAAGGAGGCCGAGGAATGAAGCAGACGCCGTCGCCGGACGTAGCCCGCGAGGTGATCGAAACCGACGCCGCGCCGGGCGCGATCGGCCCCTACAGCCAGGCGATCCGCCACGGAGGCCTGCTCTTCTGCTCGGGCTCGCTGCCGCTCGACCCCGAATCGGGTGAGCTCCTGTCCGACGATCTCACGGCTGAGACCCGGCGTTGCCTCCACAACCTGGCCGCCGTCTGCGAGCACGCCGGTACCTCGCTCGACCGGGCGCTCCGGCTGACGATCTACACCACTGAGCTCTCGGCGTTCGCGACGATCAACGACGCCTACGCCGAGTTCTTCGAGTCCGAGCCCCCGGCCCGCGCCGCGGTCGGCGTCGTGGAGCTCCCCAAGGGAGCGAGGGTCGAGATCGACGCGATAGTCGCCGTTTGAGCGCCGTGCGCCAGCCGCAGCCAAGCGAGCAGCATCTGCGGGAGATCCATCGCGCCTCCGAGGACATCGTCCGCACGACCCCGGTGCTCTCGGCCCGAAGCCTCTCGGAGCGCTGCGGTGGGCGCATCTCGCTGAAGGCCGAGAACCTTCAGCGCACCGGGTCGTTCAAGCTCCGGGGGGCGCTCGCCAAGCTGCGCTCGCTCGAGCGCCCGGGTGGCGTCGTCACCGGAAGCGCCGGCAACCATGCCCAGGCGCTCGCGTACGCCGCCCGCCAGGCCGGCATCGGCTGCGAGGTCTTCATGCCGAACGACGCCTCGCTCTCCAAGCTCGCTGCGGTGACCGCCTTCGGCGCGACGGTGATTCAGGAGGCAGAGGCGGTCGACGACTGCGTCGCGATGGCGCTCGAGCGGGCTGCGAGCTCCGACTTCGAGTTCGTCCACCCGTTCGACGACCCGGTGATCGTCGAGGGCCAGGCGGGCCTCGGAATCGAGTTGCTCGACCAGGTGCCCGACCTCGCCAAGGTGATCGTCTCGGTCGGCGGTGGCGGACTGGCGAGCGGCACCTGCCTGGCGCTGAAGGCCGAGCGCGACGGCGTCGAGGTGGTGGGGGTCCAGGCCGAGGCCTGCGCCGGCTTCGCCGACCTGCTCGACGACGCCGGCTCCAGACCGCTCAAGGCGGGCGCCACCATCGCGGACGGGATCGCCGTCAAGCGACCGGGCGAGCTGACTCGCTCGGTGCTCGAGCGGCTGCTCGATCGCATGGTCAGCGTTACCGAGGAGCAGATCGCCCAGGCGATGGTCGTGCTCACCGAGCGCTCCAAGCTGGTCGTCGAGGGGGCGGGCGCGGCGCCGCTGGCGGCGCTGCTGTCGGGCGCCGTCGAGCCGGCCGCGCATGGAACGACCGTGGCAGTGCTGTCGGGCGGCAACGTCGATCCGGGCCTGCTGGCCTCGATCGTCACCCGCAGCGAGACGAGCGCCGGGCGGCGGCTGCGGCTGGCCACCAAGATCCCGGATCGCCCCGGTGGCCTCGCCGAGCTGCTGAGCGAGATCGCCGACGCAGGCGCCAACCTGATCGCCGTCGAGCACGTGCGCGAGGGGATCGACCTGGCGCTGCGCGAGACGGCCGTGGAGCTGACGCTTGAGACCAAGGGCCCCCAGCACGCCGAGCGCATCACGGCTCGGCTGGGTGAGAGCTACGACGTCAGGGTCGAGGTCACGCCGCTCGCCTGAGCGATCGGGCCTTCTCGGCGGAGCGCGGCTCCGCGATTCCGGCGCCGTCGACGGCGCGCAGGCGCGTGCGCGAGCCGGGTACGAACTCGAGCTCGGCCACCGCCATGACGACGTAGCCCGCTCCACACTCGCAACCGAGCTGCTCGGCCTCCTCGAGCGAGACCACGACTACCTCGAGCTCATCCTCGCACGACGAGCAGCCGATCAAGACCTCGAACATGTCGCCGATGCTGAGGCTTGGGGCGGACGGAAACGCGTCCGCCGGGCTAGGAC
>JACDBR010000130.1 GCA_013694825.1 Solirubrobacterales bacterium | reverse complement strand
GCGTCGAGGTGGTCGAGCATCTGCGGCGCTCCCGCCATCACCGCGCGGGTCGCCGGATCGTCGGCGTCGAAGGCGCGCAGCGGGTTGTCGTCGATCCGCTGGGCGACCTCCGGCGAGAGGTCGGCCTGATTGCGGCGCAGGTAGGCGACCAGCTCGGAGCGGTAGCCGGTGCGCGAGGCGCTCGACCCGAGCGACCCGAGCCGTAGCCGGATCCCCGGCACCTCGAGTCGGCGCAGCAACTCGTCGAGCAGGCCGATCGACTCGGCGTCGACGAGCGGGGATTCGGAGCCGATCGCCTCCGCGCCGACCTGCCAGAACTGCCGGTACCGACCCGCCTGAGGACGCTCGTGGCGGAAGAAGGAGCTCAGGTACCAGAGCTTCGACGGCTGGGCCTCGCGCTGCATGCCGTGCTCGACGTAGGCGCGGCAGACCGCGGCGGTTCCCTCCGGGCGCAGGGTCAGCTCACGCCCGCCCTTGTCGGCGAACGAGTACATCTCCTTGCGCACGATGTCGCTGGAGCCGCCGACGCCTCGCGCGAAGACCTCGGTCTCCTCGAAGGTCGGCGTCTCGATCCGCCCGTAGCCGGCGCGCGCGAAGAGCGCCCCAGCTACCTGCTCGATCCGCCCGCGGCGGCGCGCCTCGGCAGGCAGGATGTCGAAGGTCCCCCGCGGGGCCTTTAGCTTCGAGGCCACCTGCGGCTAGCCGGCCGCGAGCTCGACGAGGAACGGGTTCGTCGCCTGCTCGGCGCCGAGCGTAGTTGGCCCCATGTGGCCGGGATGCACCGTGGTCTCGGCGGGCAGCGACCGGGTCAGGTTGCGGATCGAGCCGAACAGCGTCGGCCAGTCCCCACCCGGCAGGTCGACTCGCCCGACCGAGCCCTGGAAGAGGACGTCGCCTGAAAAAAGCGCCCCCTCGTCGGCGATCGAGAACGAGACGTGGCCGGGACTGTGGCCGGGGGTGAAGATCACGTCGATCGCCATCCCGGCGAGCTCGAGCCGCTCGCCGCCGTCGAGCGAGTGCTCGGCCGCGTAGCTCTCGAACGGGCCAAAGCCTGCGAAGGGCACGTAGGCGTTGATATCGGCCAGCACCCCAAGCTCGATCGTCGGGCACCAGACCTCGGCGCCCGTGGCGCGGGCGAGCGGTGCCACGGCTCCGACGTGGTCGAAGTGCGTGTGGGTGAGCAGGATCGCGTCGACGCCGATCCCGATCTCCCGGATCGCCCCCAACAGCGTCTCCGGCTCCTCGCCGGGATCGATGACGATCCCTCGCTCCGCACCGTCTCGGCGCACGATCCAGCAGTTCTCGGCCACCGGGCCGACCGTGTAGCAGCGGGCGTCCATCGCGGCTAGCGCCTGCGACCCTGCTGCTGCTTGGCCTCGGCGCGCTGCTTGGCGAGGGCGTTCATCCGGCGGCGCCAGAAGAAGCGGTCGATGTAGTAGCCAAGGGGAACGTAGATCGCGACCATGAACGCCGCCAGCACGACCGACTGCGCCAGCGTGTTGTCGAACAAAACCAGCATCAGGACGAAGAAGATCGCGGCGCCGATCAGGCCGCGGGTGAAGGCGCCTCCCCAGGTGGGCTCTCGGTTGCGACGATCCTGCGTGTCGCGTCGCGCCTGGGCCTTGGCCTGCTCCTTGCTGCGCGGCCGCCCGCCTCGACCTTGGTCGATGCCCCCGCCCTGCGTCCCGCGGTGCTTCTTCGAGCGCTTCTTCTTCGTCTGAGCCATCCCGACTTCCCGTTTCTCCGACTGCCGGCGCCAGCGCCCGAGCGAACGTCCGGGCGGACACCGCAGGCTAACGGCCGAGAGCTCGCAGCCGGCGCTCGATCAGCTGGCGCTCGGGATCGAAGCCGGGGATCGGAACCTCGGCTGGAAAGCCCTCGACCGCCGCCTCCGGTATGAGGCCGACGATCTCGGCCGCGTAGGGGCGGGCGCCGTGTCGCGAGGCAAGCTCCCGCACGAGCTCGACGACACCTCGAAGCGGCACCGCGATCGGATCGTGGACGTTGATCGAGACCTGGGCGCGACCGGCGAGGTCGACCCCGATCGCCCGTACCCCCGGCAGCCCTCCGCCGGCCTCGCGCAGCCGCTTCGCGACCTCGCGGGCGATCTCGGCGTCGGGGCTGTCGAGCAGGAGGTTGAAGGCGGCCAGAGGCGGGCGGGCGGTGATCAGGGTCGCGCCGGCGGCCGGGTGCGGCCACTGCGGACCACGATCTGCCACGAGCTCGCGGGCGCGCATACGCCGTGTGAGCTCTCGCGGCCCGCCGTGTCGAAAGAAGGCGCGCTCCTCGCGCTCGGGGGTCGAGGCCAGCTCGCCGTAGAGGAAGGCCGGGATATCGAGCCCGCCGATCAGGCCCGCCAGCTCCAGCGCGGCGGCTCGGGCGCCCGCGCGCTCGCCGGAATCGAGGTAGACGATCGGGGCGACATCGAGCGAGCCGATCCGCGGATGGGCGCCGCCCCGCTCGAAGACGTCGATGAGCCGCGAGCAGGCGCGGGCCCCGGCGACGATCGAGTCGACCAGCTCGTCGGGCTTGCCGCTCAGAGTCAGGACCGAGCGCTCGTGGATCGCGTCGGAGTGGCGGTCGAGGATCAGCGTGCCCGGCGGCGCCGGCCTCCCGTGTCCGGCGGCACGCCCGAAGGCCTCAGCCACGCGCTCGATCAGCCGCTCGTCGCGGCCCTCGGAGAAGTTCGGGACGGCGAGCAAGCGCGCGCGGGGGCTCTAGACCAGCAGCTCGCCGTCGCGCAGGATCACCTTGCCGTCGATTGCGACCACCGGGCGCATCACGACGACGTCCTCGTGGATCGGGACCTGCACGGTGCCGCCGATCGAGGCGGAAGCGCCGAAGGCGACGTGACAGGTGCCGAGGATCTTCTCGTCCTCGAGCAGGTTGCCCGTCACCCGCGCGCACTCGTTGGTGCCGATTCCCAACTCGGCAACGTTTGTGCCGCCCTCGCCGGCCGCACGCAGCATGTCGAGCAACCGCTCGCCCTCCGGGCCCGACGCGGAGACCACGTTGCCCGCGAGGATCTCGAAGCTGGCCGGCTCACCAGGCGTGCCGAGACTGCCGATCGTCCCATCCGCCACCAGGCGCCCATTGGCCGTGCCCTCGATCGGGGAGATGAAGCCCTCACCGCACGGAAGGTTGCCGAAGGCCCCCGACGCGGTCAGGTCGCCTGCGTCCGGGATCGCCTCGCGCTCTCCGAGCCCGAGCGTGAGGTCCGTGCCATTCTCGGCGGTGATCCGAGCCTCGCTCCCCGCCGAAAGCGTCCCGGCGACAGCTCCGCCGCGGCGGCGAAGCTCCGCCATGTCGGCGCTCATCACCCGTGCCAGCATCTCCTCGTTGACCCCCGGCAACGTGGCTACCCGCGCGCCCTCTGCGCTGGCGGCGCGACGCGCGGAGGTGTGGGAGAGGGACTGCACGGTCGGGGCCAGGATCACATCGGCCCCCAGCATCGCGGCAGCGACCGTCGGCGGCGGCTCGGACCCGTTCGCCGGGCGCTCGCGCATCAGCGCCAGCACGGCGTCGGCCCCGGCC
>JACDBR010000128.1 GCA_013694825.1 Solirubrobacterales bacterium | reverse complement strand
ACGCGATCTTCACGAACTACCTCATGGCGTAACGCGCCACGGAGGCGTCGGACGCGGCGGGACCTGTGCCCGCCGCGTTCGTATCGGTCCCGCACGCGGCGGCCGAGGAAGGAGCTGTCGATCGATGAAGAAGCTCATCAACGCGCCCGAATCGGTCGTCAGTGAGGCCCTCGCCGGCATGGCGGCGGCTCACGGCGACCAAGTGAAGGTTATCGAGCCGAACGTCGTCGTCCGGGTCGATGCGCCCCGCCAGGGCAAGGTCGGGCTCATCTCCGGCGGCGGCTCCGGGCACGAGCCGATGCACGGCGGCTTCGTCGGGCCAGGCATGCTCGACGCCGCCTGCCCCGGCGCCGTCTTCTCGTCACCGACGCCCGACCAGATGCTGGAGGCCACGAAGGCCGTCGACGGCGGCGTTGGCGTGCTGCAGATCGTGAAGAACTACACGGGCGACGTGCTCAACTTCGAGATGGCCGAGGATCTGGCCGAGGGCGAGGGCATCGAGGTCGAGAGCGTGCTGATCGACGACGACGTGGCTGTCGAGGACTCCACCTACACGGCGGGCCGGCGCGGTGTCGGCGGCACGGTGCTGGCCGAGAAGATCGTGGGGGCGGCTGCCGAGGAGGGTCGGCCGCTGGGCGAGGTGGCCGAGCTCTGTCGCAAGGTCAACGCCGAGGTGCGCTCGATGGGCTTGGCGCTCACGTCCTGCGTGGTTCCTCACGCGGGCGAGCCCACCTTCGAGCTGGGCGAGGGCGAGGTGGAGATCGGGATCGGCATCCACGGCGAGCCGGGGCGCAAGCGCAGCGAGCTGCGGCCGGTCGACGAGATCCTGCCGATGCTGGTCGAGCCGATCCTGCGCGACCTCCCATTCGGGTCCGGCGACCGGGTGATCGCCTTCGTGAACGGCATGGGCGGCACGCCGCTGATCGAGCTCTACATCGTCTACCGGCGGCTCGTCCAGCTGCTCGACGAGGCGGGCATCCAGATCGCCCGCAACTTGGTGGGCCCCTTCATCACCTCGCTTGAGATGGCCGGCTGCTCGATCACGCTGCTGCGAGCCGACGACGAGCTGATCCGACTGTGGGACGCCCCGGTGAACACGCCCGCGCTGCGGTGGGGGGCGTAGGCCTCTGTGGCCGTCGCGGCGGGTGACGCTGTTCGCTGGGTCGAGCTCAGCGCCGACGTGATGGTGGCAGAGCGTGAGCACCTCACCAAGCTCGACTCGGCCATCGGCGACGCTGACCACGGGGCGAACATGAGCCGCGGGTTCCAGGCGGCGGTCGAGAAGCTGTCGGCGGACTCCCCTGGCGAGCCCGCGGCGGTGTTCAAGTCCGTCGGGATGACGCTCCTGTCGAAGGTCGGGGGCGCGGGGGGCCCGCTCTACGGCAGCTTCTTCATGAAGCTGGCCGAGCCGATCGGCGGCAGCGAGCAGCTCGGCCCCGAGGAGTGGATGGCGGCCCTGCGAGCGGGAGTGGAGGGTGTGAAAGCACGCGGCAAGGCCGAGCCGGGTGACAAGACGATGATCGACGCGCTGATGCCGGCGGTGGAGGCGCTCGAGACCGCGGTCGCGGAGGGGGCATCGTTCGCGTCGGCTCTCGAACGCTCGGCCGCCGCGGCCGAGCAGGGAGCGCGGGCGACGGTGCCGCTCGTGGCTCGCAAGGGCCGAGCGTCTTACCTCGGCGAGCGCAGCGCGGGTCACCAGGACCCGGGCGCGACGTCCTCGCACCTGCTCCTGAGGGCGGCCGCCGAGGCATGGGGATGACCACACGACCAGGACTCCGGAGGGAGACGAATGGCTGACTACGTAGGGGCGATAGATCAGGGCACGACCAGCACCCGCTTCATGGTCTTCGACCACTCGGGGCAGGTGAAGGGCGCTGCCCAGAAGGAGCACGAGCAGATCCTCCCGAAGCCCGGCTGGGTCGAGCACGACGCCGAAGAGGTCCTCACGCGTACCACAGAGGTCGTGACCGGCGGGCTCGAGGACGCCGGCATCGACGCCGGCGACCTTGCTGCGGTCGGCATCACG
>JACDBR010000113.1 GCA_013694825.1 Solirubrobacterales bacterium | reverse complement strand
ACCCTGAGCGCCGCGGACAAGCCGGTGATGGTCGCTCGCGCCTGGCGCCTGGCGCCGGTCGATCTCGAGCTGCCCCGAAGTGCCCCCACGACCACCGCCGGCCCGGGCCTCACCCTCGACGAGCGAGCTCGCGTGCCGGCGCCGCCCGAGCAGGGCGAGTCCCAGGCATTCTTCGAGACCGGTCACGAGGTCGGCTACGACACCTCGATGGAGTTCGAGTTCATCGAGGGCGGGTTCGGTGAGCCCGGCCCGGCGCGCGTCTGGACGCGAATGCCGCGTCAAGTGCTCGCCGAGAAGCCGGTCTCGCCGCTGCAGCGCGTGATGGTCGCCGTCGACTCCGGCAGCGGGATCAGCGCGATGCTCGACTGGCGGCGCTACCTGTTCATCAACGTCGATCTGACCGTCCACCTGGTCCGCGAGCCCGTGGGTGAGTGGATCTGCCTCGACTCCGTGACGCTGGCCGGCGATGACGGCATCGGCCTCACCGACACCGCGATCCTCGACGAGCACGGTCCGATCGGCCGCGGCTCGCAGTCGCTGCTCGTCGGCAAGCGCCCGAGCGCGTAGTTGCCGCTATATGGTCGGCGCCGTGCCCGACGCCGCGCAGACGCTCGGGGTCCCAGCCTCGATCCGGCTAGTCCTTGCCGACGATCACGCGGTCGTGCGAAGCGCGCTTCGGATGCTGCTCGACGCCGAGCAGGACATGCAGGTGCTCGCCGAGGCCGGCGACGTCGACTCCGTCGTCCGCGATGTGCGAGAGCACCACCCCGACGTGCTCGTTCTCGACCTCAACATGCCCGGTGGCCCGAGTCTCAAGGCGATCCCGCAGATCGCCGCGGCCTCGCCGGCGACCGGGATCGTCGTCCTCACGATGCAGGCCGAGCCGGCCTTCGCCCGCCAGGCGATGCAGGCCGGCGTCGAGGGCTACATCCTCAAGGAGGCGGCCGACAGCGAGCTCGTCAAGGCAGTCCGCCTCGCAGCCCAGCGCAAGACCTATCTCCAGCCCGAGCTCGGAGCCCGGCTCGTTGCCGAGCGCGAGGGCGACCCCAACGCGCTCTCCGGACGCGAGATCGAGATCCTGCGCCTGATCGCGCTCGGGCACACCAACGGCGCGATCGCCGATCGGCTCTTCCTCGGCGTGCGCACGGTCGAGACCCATCGCGCCAACATCCAGGAGAAGATGCGCTTCGCCAAGCGCTCCGACCTCGTCCGCTACGCGCTGCGGCGCGGGCTGCTCGAGGGCCAGGACGACTGACGGCCGACGAGCTGGTCCGTCAGGGCTGGGTCTCGGCGGGGAGCCGCGCCATCACCGTCGTCCCGGCGCCCGGAGCGCTCTGCACCTCGAGCTCGCCGCCGGCCAGCTCGACCCGCTCGCGCATCCCGACCAGACCGAAGCCAGGCGGCGGCTGAGTGGCGCTGAAGCCGGAGCCGTCGTCGGAGACGAGCACGTTGAGCGTCCCGTCGACTCGGCTCAGGTCGATCACGACCGAGCCTGCATCGGCGTGCTTGGCGACGTTGGTCAGCGCCTCCTGAACGACGCGGTAGACGTTGCTCTCGAGCTCTGGGTGCAGGCTCTCGGCGCCCAGCTCGAGCGAGGCGTTGACCTCGAAGCCGCTGACCGCCGAATGATGGTCGGCGAGTCCCTCCAGCGCCGCCGCCAGGCCGAGCTGATCGAGCGCGACGGGACGCAGCTCGGCGATCAGCCCGCGCAGGTTGGCGATCTCCCCGTCGAGCTGATCGATCGCCCCCCCGACGAGCGAGCGCAGGCCGTCCTCCGGCCGCGACAGGGCCGAGGAGAGCAGCACGCGCAGCGCGCCGAGGCCTTGAAGGGTCTCGTCGTGGAGCTCGCGGGCCCAGCGGCCCCGTTCGCGCTCGGCCGAGTCGATCGTGTTGCGCAGCCGCTCCGCTGCGACGGACTGCGCGGTAGCTACCGCGGTCGCGGCGCTGCTCGCGAACGAGACCATCAGCCCGACGTCCTCGGCGTCGAACCCGGGCCCCTCCTGGAGGCGGTCGAAGGCGGCGATCACACCGAGCTCGCGACCGCGGAAGCGAAGTGCCGCCAGCAGTGCCGAGCGTGCTTCGACGCCGAGCTCGCGGGCCGACACCCCAAGCTCGGCAGCGACCATGCCGAGCCGCTCGGGGGCGCCGCTTTCCAGCACGCGGCGCCAGCTCGGCGTCAGCTCGAGCCGGGTGCCGAGCGCCACGGGCTCGAACTCCCCGGTCGCGAAGACGATCTCGAGCCGCTCGCCCTCGCGCAGCGCGACCACGACGGTCCGAGCTTCCACGAGCGCCCGGGCACGGCGTGCGATCGCTTCGAGCACCCGGTTGAGGTCGGTCTCGCCACCGACCGCGAGAGCCATCGAAGTCGTCGCCTCGAGTGCTCGCGACGCGCGCTCTGCGTCGCCGAGCCGGCGCTCGGCGAGCCGGCGCACCCGCTCCTGCGCCAGCGGCAGCGAGGCCCAGCCGGCCAGCAGCTCGGCGGCCTCCAGCCCGTCGGCGTCGAAGCCCTGCGCAGGCGGGTCGATCAGGTGCAGGCTGCCCAGGCGCTCGCCTCGACTGGCGATCGGCAGCTCAAGCGAAGCATTCTTCCGATCGGCTTGCGGTCCGCCCTCGCGCAGCGCGGAGAGTCGGCGACGGGCGTCTCCGTCCTCGCCCGAGAACAGCAGGCGCTCGACGCCGGCGGGCTCCTCGCGCAAGGCGATCGCCGCGTGGCGGGCGCCGGTTAGCTGCCGCGCTGCGCGCAGCAGTGACTCGAGGATCGCGTCGGTCTCACCGCCGCCGGCCAGGCAGCGCGAGGCCTCGAGCATGCGTTGCGAGCGAAGCCGATCGCGCCCGTCCACGCCGCTGAGCGATGCATCCGCGTCCACGCGGCGGGCAATCTATTCGCTATCGACCCGCGAAAACGGACGCCGGGGGGAGTACGGGCGCGCCGTCGTTACCGGCCGGCTCGCCGATCACGAGCGCGATCGGCGTGGCGCCTCTGCAATCGCCGCCTCGGCGATGAACGGGAGCACCACGGCCACCGCTCCGAAGACGCCGAGGTTCCAGGCTCCGATCACGGTGTCGGCGAGCGCCGCCCCCGAGATGATGATCCAGATCCCGACCAGCGCCGAGAGCCCGGAGACGACATGAGACGTGTAGGAGCCCGTGACCCGGATCAGGCCCAACGCGGCCAGCACGGCCCCTGAGACCACCGGGTTGAGGTCGAGCCCGCTTCCGCCGTAGTCGATCACGAACGGCGAGACCATGATCCAGATCCCGATCAAGACGTTGACCGCGCCGGCGGCGACCAACGAGGATCCGTAGTCGGCGCGCGTAGTCTCGACCGAGCCGCGCTCGACGTTCAGCCCCTCGTCCATTCGCTCGACCTGCTGGCGCCCTCTGACCTTCACCCTGCCGAGAAGGTACTCCACCCGGCCGTGGCGTCAAAGCTCGGCGAGCCGGGTATCGCCGCTGGCGATGACAGCCGCTTCGCAGTCGGGCAAGCCGGTGGTCGTGATCGCTCGCGAGCTGCTTGACGCCGGCACCGAACGCCTCGCCGGGCGCTGCGAGCTTCGCAGCGGCGGGCTGGGCGTGGACAGGGCCGAGCTGACCCGGCTCGTCGAGGGCGCGGCGGGAATCATCGCCGACGTCACGGTGCCGATCGACGCCGCGCTGCTCGACGCGGCCGGCGATCAGTTGCGGGTGGTCGCGAACTTCGCGGTCGGCTACGACAACGTCGACCTCGCGGCCTGCCGCGAGCGCGGGGTGGTCGTCTGCAACAC
>JACDBR010000103.1 GCA_013694825.1 Solirubrobacterales bacterium | reverse complement strand
CCACCCGCGAGACGCCCGAGCTGATGCCGATGCCGATCTCGCTCGCCCACAGGCTCGCCCGGCGGCTGGCTGAGATCCGCCGCGAGGCCGCGATCGACTACCTGCGACCCGACGGCAAGACCCAGGTTACCGTCCGCTACGAGGACGGGGTCCCGGTCCAGGTCGAGAAGGTCCTGATCTCGACCCAGCACTCCGAGGGAGTCGACTACGAGACGCTTCGAGCCGACCTTCGCGAGCATGTGCTGGAGCCGGTCCTCCCCGCTGAGCTCTACGACGCTGGCGCGCTGTTTACCGAGCAGAACTTCCTCGTCAACCCGACCGGCAAGTTCGTGATCGGCGGCCCGGTCGGCGACTGCGGGCTGACCGGGCGCAAGATCATCGTCGACACCTACGGCGGCATGGCCCGCCACGGCGGCGGCGCCTTCTCGGGCAAGGACCCCTCGAAGGTCGATCGCTCAGCCGCCTACGCGGCACGCTGGGTCGCCAAGAACGTCGTCGCGGCCGGGCTCGCCGACCGCTGCGAGATCCAGGTGGCCTACGCGATCGGCGTCGCCCACCCCGTCTCGATGATGGCCGAGACGTTCGGCACCGAACGCGTGCCCAGCGCCGACGTCGTGCGGCTGATCGGAGAGCACTTCGATCTGCGGCCCGGCGCCTTCCGCCAGCACCTCGACCTGCACCGGCCGATCTACCAGAAGACCGCCGCTTACGGCCACTTCGGTCGCGAGGACGAGGACTTCACCTGGGAGCGGACCGACAAGGCGGAGGCCCTGCGCGAAGCTGCCGGGATCGACGTCGCCGAGGCCGTCCCGGCGTGAGCATCACCGTAGTCGGCTCGATCGCCTTCGACAGCGTCAAGACCCCGTTCGGCGAGCGCGAGCGAATGCTGGGGGGAGCGGCGACGCACTTTGCGCTCGCCGCCTCCTTCTTCGACGAGGTCCACGTCGTGGGACCGGTCGGCGAGGACTTCGGCGAGCCTGAGCTCGCAGTGCTCTCGACCCGCGGCACCGACGTCGGCGACGTCGAGCACGTCGAGGGCGGGCGGACCTTCTTCTGGAAGGGCGAGTACGGCTGGGACCTCAACACGCGCGAGACCCACGACACGCAGCTCAACGTCTTCGAGCACTTCAAGCCCGAGCTCTCGAATCCCTCGCGAGAGTGCGACGGGCTCTTCTTGGCCAACATCCAGCCGGGCCTCCAGCTCAAGGTCCTCGACCAGTGCACCCACCCTCGCTGGGTGGCCCTCGACTCGATGAACCTCTGGATCGACGTCGCTCGCGACGAGCTGATCGAGGCGATCCGCCGGGTCGACTGCGTCGTGCTCAACGATGCCGAGGTGCGGCAGCTGACCGGCAAGGCGAGCCTGCTCGCCGCGGCGCGCGAGATCCTCTCCTGGGGGCCGTCCTCCGTCATCGCCAAGCAAGGCGAGTACGGCGCCTCGCTGGTGACGGCGGACGAGTTCTTCGCCTTGCCGGCCTTCCCGCTCGAGTCGGTCGTCGACCCGACAGGCGCCGGCGACAGCTTCGCCGGCGGACTCATCGGCTACGTCGTCCGCCACCTCGACGACCTACCCTCCACTGACGTGATGCGGCGCGCGATGGCCTACGGGACCGCGCTAGCGTCCTTCAACGTCGAGGAGTTCGGGACCGAGCGCGTCGCCCGGCTGACCCAGGACGAGATTCACGAGCGCGTCGAGTACCTGCACGCGATCACCAGCTTCGAGCACATCGCCGTCGAGTTGGCGGCCTAAAGAGGAGACCCGATGCTCACCACCCCCTCCCCCACCGAGACCGCCGAGGAGACGGACTACAAGGTCGCCGACCTCGAACTGGCCGAGTACGGCCGCAAGGAGATCGACCTCGCCGAGCACGAGATGCCCGGGCTGATGGCGACCCGCCGCGAGTTCGCCTCGAGCCAGCCGCTGAAGGGCGCCCGGATCACCGGCTCGCTGCACATGACGGTCCAGACCGCGGTCCTGATCGAGACCCTGACCGAGCTTGGAGCCGAGGTCCGCTGGGCTAGCTGCAACATCTTCTCGACCCAGGACCATGCCGCGGCGGCGATCGCCGTGACCGGCGTCCCGGTCTTCGCCTGGAAGGGCGAGACGCTCGAGGAGTACTGGTGGTGCACCGAGCAGGCCCTCGCCTGGCCCGACGGCGGCGGCCCCAACATGATCCTCGACGATGGTGGCGACGCGACGATGCTCGTCCACAAGGGGGTCTCCTACGAGAGGGCCGGTGCCGTGCCGGACCCCTCGACGACCGACAACGAAGAGTTTCAGGTCGTGCTGAAGACGCTCGGCCGCACGTTCGCCGAGGACCGCGAGAAGTGGACCCGCGTCGCAGCCGAGATCAAGGGCGTCACCGAGGAGACGACGACCGGCGTCAACCGGCTCTACCAGATGACGCAGACCGGCGAGCTGCTGTTCCCCGCGATGAACGTCAACGACTCGGTAACCAAGTCGAAGTTCGACAACCTCTACGGCTGCCGGCATTCGCTGATCGACGGCATCAACCGCGCCACCGACGTGATGATCGGCGGCAAGGTCGCCGTCGTCTGCGGCTACGGAGACGTCGGCAAAGGTTGCGCCGAGTCGCTGCGCGGCCAAGGCGCTCGCGTGGTGATCACCGAGATCGACCCGATCTGCGCCCTACAGGCGGCGATGGGAGGCTACGAGGTCAAGACGCTCGAGGAGGTAGTCGAGACCGCCGACATCTTCATCACCGCAACCGGCAACAAGGACATCATCACCGCCGATCACATGGCACGGATGAAGCATCAGGCGATCGTCGGCAACATCGGCCACTTCGATAACGAGATCGACATCGTCGGCCTCGCCCGCACGAAGGGCATCGAGCGGATGAACGTCAAGCCGCAGGTCGACGTCTGGAGGTTCTCCGACGGCCACTCGGTGATCATGCTCTCCGAGGGACGGCTGCTGAACCTCGGCAACGCGACCGGGCACCCGAGCTTCGTGATGTCGAACTCGTTCACCAACCAGGTGATGGCGCAGATCGAGCTGTTCACGAAGCCCGGCGAGTACGAGACCAGGGTCCACGTGCTGGCCAAGCACCTCGATGAGAAGGTCGCCAGGCTCCACCTCGAGGCGCTCGACGTCCACCTCACCGCGCTGACCGAAGATCAGGCCGAGTACCTCGGGATCCCCGCCGAGGGGCCCTACAAGTCCGACCACTACCGCTACTAGGAGTAGTGGTGGCGAGGGGTAGCCGCCGGTAAGGTGGGCCCGATGTGACCGGTCATTCTCATTCAGCGGCCATCGCCTCTCCGCCTGCCAGCTACGCACGCGAGCGCCTGCTGACCGCGGCCTCTGACCTGTTCTCACAGCGCGGCATCAAGTCCGTCGGCATCGACTCGATCATCGCCCGCTCGGGGGTCGCCCGCCAGACCCTCTACCGCCATTTCACCTCCAAGCAGGAGCTGGTGCTGGCCTTCCTCGAGCGCCGCGACGAGACATGGACGAAGGGCATGGTGCAGGCTGGTTTCGAACGCCGCGCCAACCTCCCCGCGGACCGCCTGCTGGCGATCTTCGACGTCTTCGACGAATGGTTTCGCCGCCCCGACTTCGAAGGCTGCTCGTTCATCAACGTGCTGCTCGAGCACCCCGACCCGTCCGACCCGATCCACCGCGCGTGCGTCTCCTACCTGAGCGGGATCCGCGCCATGGTCGAGGACCTGGCGCGCCAAGCGGGGATTGCCGACGCCGAAGGCTTCGCGCGCCAGTGGCACATCCTGATGAAGGGCTCGATCGTCTCCGCGCAGGAGGGCGACCGCGAGGCGGCCCGCCGCGCCAAGCGGGTCGGCCGTCTGCTGCTCGACGAGCAGCGCCCGGCACCTGGTAAGTAGGGCTCTTCCGAGCCGCCTGGGTCAGTCGCATCCCCGCACGGGCCCAATCCATTCGATGAGCGCAGCCGATCAGAGCGAGCGTCGCGGAGGCGGGGTCTCCACGCTCGAGCTCTTCTTCGATCTCGTCTTCGTCTTCACGATCACTCAGCTGACCGGCGTCCTGGTCGAGGAGCCGAGCTGGGAGGGACTGTTCCAGGTCTCCGTGATGCTCGGCGTGATCTTCTGGATGTACGGGGGGTACGTCTGGCTGACCAACACGGTGATCGTCGATCGCCTGGCGCGGCGGCTGACGCTGCTCGGCGGGATGGCCGGCTTCCTGGTCGTCGCGCTCTCGGTGCCCGAGGCGTTCGATGGCAGCGGTGCCGCATTCGGCGCCGCCTATCTCGCGGTGGTCTTGATCCATCTCGGAATGTTCGTCCGCTCCTCCCACGTCACCGTGGCGCAGGCGATGGTCGGTCTCGCCCCCTTCAACCTCGGGACGGCGCTGCTCATCGTGGTCGGGGGGCTCCTCGGCGGGACCGCCCAGTACGCGATCTGGGCAACCGCGTTCATGCTCGAGTGGATCTCACCGAAGCTGATCGACGACTCCGGCTTCGTGATCGAGCCCGGGCATTTCGTCGAGCGCCACGGTCTGGTCGTGATCATCGCGATCGGCGAGTCGATCATCGCCGTGGGAATCGGTGCCGCCGGACTGCCGATCGACGTTGGTCTGGTCACCGCCGCCGTGCTCGGGCTAGGTCTGAGCGCCTGCCTGTGGTGGTCTCACTTCGGCGCCGACGAGGGCGTGCCCGAGCAGCGAATGGCGGCGGCGCCGATGGCCGCGCGACCTCGCCTGGCGATCCACGCCTTCGGCTACTGGCACATGCTGATCCTGCTCGGCGTGGTGGCCGCCGCGAGCGCTCTGAAGGAGACGACGGCGCATCCGTTCGACCCCCTACCCGAAGCGCAGGCGCTTGCGCTCGGCGGCGGAGTCGCCGTGTTCCTACTCGGCGAGGCGCTCTTCCGGGCGACGCTGTCGATGCCGTCGATCGCAAGCCGCGGGCTGACGGCGCTGCTGGCGCTGGCAAGCGTCCCGATCGGACTCGAGCTGTCGGCCGCCGCGCAGCTCACCCTCCTGATCGTGCTGCTGGTCGCGATGCTGGGGCTCGAGTACAGCCGGCCGACCCGTCGGTCGGCTGGACGAACGGCGACGGCCCGGCCCGCGAGCGCCTCGCCGGGCGCCTGCATCGAGTCGGGCTGCTCGAGCGGCTCGTCGCCGACGTCGCTCGCAACCCGAGCTACGCGCGTTCGACCGCGATCGTCCGTCGCTCGGGGACCACCGCCCAACAGTTCCCCCTGATCAGCAAGGGAATGCTGCGCCGAGCTCGGACCCAGGAGGTGCGGGGTGGCCTCGCCCGCAGGGCCCTGCGGGCGCTCGAGAGCTGGAACGGCGATTACGCCAGCGCGAACGCGAGCGGCACGGTCGATCCCGGCGTCGCGATCTGGGAGGAGTTCAAGTCCCAGGCGCAGACCATCCTCGTCCGGCGCCTCGGCGGCAAGGGCGGCCGGATATTGGCCGGCGAGACGAGCCTCTCGCATCAGTTCGACATCACGAACGGCGAGGCCCGAGCGCTGGAGGTTCTCGGCGCAGGCGGCCACGGGCAGGCCGCGACGAGCGCCGCGAAGGCTCTCAGGCGCCGCTTCGAGACCCGCCGCGTGAGCGCTTGGCGCGAGCCCCGTCGCACGTACGAGGTCGCGGCGATGGGCGCGGCATCCTCGCCGGACCTGCCGTTCTTCGACCGCGGCACTTGGGAGCAGTCGGTGGCGATGGGTCGCGGCGGGGGCGGCTGAGGTAGACGCGGAGGACCTAGCGGCCTCGGAGCGGAGGTTCGACGTCACGTGAGAGTCGCCCACGCGCGTCGATCCCCCAAGAGACGACCCGTCGCGGGTGGATCCGGATCACGGCCCGCGGAGCCTCGATCGCCTCGGCGAGGCCGCGGACCTCGATCCCGCGAGGCCGCCATGGATCGGTGCTGGCCAGGTCGTCGATCACGATCGCCGCACGACCGGTGCGCATCACGTCGCGGAACTTCTTCGTGCGGGCGAACTCGCGCCCACCGACCTCGATCGCGTCGAGCTCGGAGTTGAGTGACCAGCCGACGGGGACCACGTGTGGCGTGCCGTCCGCGCCGACGGTGGCAAGCCGCGCGAGGCGACGCTCTCCGCGCAGGTAGCCCAGCTCGTCGTCGGTGAAGGCTCCGCTCACCCGACGAGCTCGGTCGGCAACCCATGACGCGCGACCGCGCGGTCATAGTTCAGTCGCAGCAGCGCGATCACTTCGCGGACGTCGTCATCGTTCTCGATCAGCCGCGCGGCGTAGCCCGGCTTGCCCGGGAAGACGGGGTGGTAATCGATCCGCCCCTGATCGAAGAGCTCCTGCCAAACCGCCTTCGGAAACCCGGTGTGCAGGACCCGGTCGCCGTGCAGGTGGCCGATCTCGCGGCGACCGACCATGAAGGCGTCGCCGCCCCGAGCGTTGGCGCCAAC
>JACDBR010000085.1 GCA_013694825.1 Solirubrobacterales bacterium | reverse complement strand
CCGCGCGCGTGGTGAGGAACTTGTCCTCGGTGGGCAGCGAGATGGTGTAGCCGAGCGCCTGCCCGCGCGAGATCACCGAGATCTTGTGGACGGGGTCGGTGTTCTCGAGGAAGTGGGCGACGATCGCATGGCCCATCTCGTGGAAGGCGGTGATGCGCCGCTCCTTCTCCGACATGACGCGCGTCTTCTTCTCGGGCCCGGCGATCACGCGCATGATCCCCTCCTCGAGCTCGTGCATCGTGATCTCGCGCTTGCCCGAGCGCGCGGTCAGCAGCGCGGCCTCGTTGATCAGGTTCGCGAGGTCGGCGCCCGTGAAGCCGGGCGTCTGGCCGGCGAGCGTGTCGAGCTCGATCTCCTTGCCGAGCGGCTTGCCGCGCGTGTGGACCTCGAGGATCTTCTTGCGGCCCTTGCGATCGGGCCGGTCGACGACGATCTGGCGGTCGAAGCGCCCTGGGCGGAGCAGCGCCGGGTCGAGGATGTCGGGGCGGTTGGTCGCGGCGATCAGGATGATGTTGTCCTTCGTCTCGAAGCCGTCCATCTCGACGAGCAGCTGGTTGAGCGTCTGCTCGCGCTCGTCGTGACCGCCGCCCATGCCGGCGCCGCGATGGCGTCCGACCGCGTCGATCTCGTCCATGAAGATGATGCAGGGCGAGTTCTGCTTCGCCTGCTCGAAGAGGTCGCGAACGCGCGAGGCGCCGACGCCGACGAACATCTCGACGAAGTCCGAGCCCGAGATCGAGAAGAAGGGCACGCCGGCCTCACCGGCGACGGCACGAGCCAGCAGCGTCTTGCCGGTGCCGGGCGGGCCATAGAGCAGGACGCCCTTTGGGATCCTGGCACCGAGGGCCTGGAACTTCTTCGGGTTCTCGAGGAACTCCTTGATCTCGTGCAGCTCCTGGACTGCCTCGTCGGCGCCGGCTACGTCGCGGAACGTGATCTTCGGGGCGTCGACCGACATCCGCTTCGCCTTCGACTTGCCGAAGCTCATCACCCGCGAGCCACCGCCCTGCATCTGGTTCATCAGGAAGAGCCAGAAGCCGAGGAAGAGCAGGAACGGCAGCACGTAGGTGAGCACGGAGAAGATGCTCGAGCCGCTAATCCCCTCGACGCGCGTGTCGATATCGGCCCGGTCGAGGCGCTCGATCAGCGACGCCTCGAGCTCGCTCGGATAGCCGATCGAGTACTCCGCGCCGTCGGAATCGACGACCGTCAGCGTCTCGTCGCGCTGCTCGAGAGTGACTTCCTCGAACGCGTCGGGCTGCGTCTCGATCTGGCTGGAGAACTCGTTCCAGGTCGGCGGGTCGACCTCCGAGCCTGGGCTCAGCAGGCGCTGGGCGAAGAACGCCAGCACGATGACGATCAGGATCGGAAAGGCCGCGCTGCGAAAGAAACGACGCATCTAGACGGCGCCTCCTCGGCGTGCGGGCAGGACTGGTCTTGCGGTTGCCGCCACTCGATCTGAGGGTAACAGGGGCCGAACCGCCTCCCGACGGGCGATGGAGGGCTATCCGGCGGGCTGATCGCCCTCTTGCAGCGCCGCGACGTAGGCCAGGTTGCGGTAGCGCTGAGCGTAGTCGAGCCCGTAGCCGACCGCGAAGCGGTTCGGGATCTCGAAGCCGACGTAGCGGATCGGCAGGTCGACGCGGCGGCGCTCGGGCTTGGTCAGCAGCGCGCAGACCTCGAGCGAGCGCGGGTCCCGTGCCCGCAGGTTCTTGAACAGGTAGTGGAGCGTCAGGCCTGAGTCGATGATGTCCTCGACGATCAGCACGTCGCGGTCGCCGATCGCCTCGTCGAGGTCCTTGAGGATCCGCACGACGCCCGAGGAATCCGTCGCCGAGCCGTAGCTGGAGACCGCCATGAAGTCGACCTCGCAGGGGACGCTGAGCGCCCGCATCAGGTCGGCGATAAACAGCACGGCGCCTTTCAGCACGCCGACCATGATCAGATCGCGCCCCTCGTAATCGCGCGAGATCTCCGCTCCGAGCTCCTCCACCCGGCGCGCCAGCGCCTGCTCGGAGACGAGGATTTCGCCGACGGTCCCGTCGTCCACCGGCGGCAGTCTAGATGCGGCTCGGTGGGGCCGCTCGCCGGCCGGCCGGACCCCGGCGAACCCCATTTGCTGCGGCGCCCGGGCGGCCGGGCGGGGGAACCTGCTCAGGCGGCCGGGCGCGCCGTCAGGACGATGCTCTCCGCTCCGGGCTCGAGCCGGAAGTCGTCGGAGACGGCCACCCCGGCGACCCACGCGACCCGCCCGCCGGCGATCACGACGGGCAAGCTGCGGCGCAGCGAGCGTGGGACGCCACGATCCGTGAACAGGTCGCCCAGCGTCTTTGTGCCGCGCATCCCGAGCGGTCGGATGCGGTCGCCGGCGCGCCAGGTGCGGACTTCGACCCGCTGGCCGAGCGCGCCGACATCGAGGCCGGCGAGGCCCGGCGTCGCGGCGAGCGACGGGTCGCCTCGGAGCTGCGCCGTGACCTCCCACTCGCCGACGCGACACTCGCCCGGGACGCTCATCTGCACCGGCGCCGGGGCCGCATCGACGAGGCCCGCGACCTCGAAGCGCACCCAGCCCGACTCGCAGATCGCCGAGACGCCGCCGCCGA
>JACDBR010000015.1 GCA_013694825.1 Solirubrobacterales bacterium | reverse complement strand
TCGTCGCCGGGCTCGAGCCTCCGTCCCCGGGCGCCGGCTCAAAGCTGAGCGTGGCCCGAGCGGCCTGCGGTCGCTACGCGGACTGGAGCACTCCCACCCGCACGGCGTTCCCCGAGTAGCTCACCTCGCGCTGTCGCTGGCTCGCGCTCGCCCGATCACCGAGGCCCGTTTGCGGTCGCGCCGGGGAGCGGCGGCGCCGGCGCCGCCGCTCAGATCTCCGCGGCGAGCCGCTCGACGATCGCGCGCGCGGCGGCCGCATCGATCCCGGCCTGCTTGGCGTAGAGAGCGGTCGCTTCGTCGAGCCGGCCGAACAGGATCTGCTGCTCGATCTCGGCCGAGGGCTTCAGCACCTGCTCGGCCTGCTCGAGGTGCTCGCGCTGCTCGTCTGAAGGACTCTGATCGCTCACCCGATCGCGCAGACTAGCGACGCTGCCGGGGTCGGGTGACTAAGCCGGACTACGCCGCGGCGGTCTGCGAGCCGAGCCTTTCCTCGACCCAGCGGGTCGAGGCGATGTGGGTGTTCATCCCGAGCTGCTTGGGCTCGAAGCCGAGCGCCAGGCCGACGAGCTGCGGCAGATGGAGGATCCCGAGGCCAAGGTCACGGTTGACCACCTTGGCCGCCTCGGGCTGCTGCATGTCGAGGTTGAGGTGGCAAAGCGGGCAGGGCGTCACGAGGCAGTCGGCGCCCTGGTCGAGCGCGTCTCCGACGTGGGTACCCGCCTGGCGCAGCGAGGTGTCGCGGTTCATCGTGATCACCGGGAAGCCGCAGCACTTGCGCGCGCCGTCGTATTCGACGGGCTCGCCGCCGAGCGCCTCGATCACGTACTCGAGGTAGAGGTCGCGCTCGGGATGCTCCTCGTAGCCGATCCGGTGGCGGGGGCGGATCACGTAGCAGCCGTAGAACGGCCCAACTCGCAGTCCCGAGAGCGGCCGGGTCACCAGCGCGCGCAGGCGCTCGAGGCCGTAGTCCTCGACCAGCACCCAGAGGAAGTTCTTGTTCTCGAAGCCGGCCTTGTCCTTCTCGTAGGAGATGCCCTCGTCGGCAAGCGCCTCGTTGATGTGGGCGCGGTAGGCGGAGTCGGCGTCGAGGCGCTCCTGGCACTCCGACTGCGCGCCCTGACAGGTCGAGCAGATGTTCATCATCGCCAGTCCGGTCTCCTGGGCGAGCGCGAACGTGCGGGCGTTGAGCGTGTCGGCGAGCTCCTGGTTGTGCTCGGCGATCACGCCCGCCCCGGAGCAGTTGGCGCGGTCGAGCGTGACCAGCTCGATCTCGAGCCGGTCGGCGACCAACGCCATCGAGCCGTGCAGCTCGGGGGTGAAGCCGCGCGAGACGCAGCCCGGCCAGTAGGCCAGCTTCATCGGCTTGCCGGCGGCGGCGCTCATCGCTCCTCGTCCTCTCGGTCGGCCTGGTCGGTCGGTCGCGCGCCGCCCTCGTCGACGAGCTCGGTGCGGTCGGTCGGTACGCCGTCGGTCGCCTGGGTGCCCGGCGCTCCGCCGCCGACCAGATCGGTGCGCGGGAGGCTCCCGGCACCGCCACCCATGCGGTCGTCGGGGGCTCCGGTCTCGGCCGCCTCGGGCGGCTCGTCGCCCTGAGCGTTCTCGAGGATCTCCTCCTCGCCGGTGATGTAGAGGTTGAGCTCGGTCTTGTGCTCCTCGGCGTGCTCGTAGATGCGTTGCACGTGCTCCTGCGCGTCGCCGGGCAGCTTGTGGTGAACGCCGGGGATCAGCTTCGGAATCGAGCGCATCTTGCCGCTCTTGATCCCGCGCACCGCCGTCGGCATCGACTGGGCCAGGCCGACGATCGCACGCTTGGAGGGCTTCAGCTTGCCGCCCACGCCGGCCGCGTAGGACTCCTGGAGCAGCTCGGCCTCGTCGAGCGTGCCCTTCTTGCGGATGATCTTCGTGAAGGCGATCTCGTGGCGGTGTCCGTTGTTTCGGTCGTTGATCTTTTCCTCGCCTGCTGCCCGGCGCAGCCGCATGATCTGATCCATCGGCGCGACGCCCTTCGGGCACGCGTCCACGCACGAGAAGCAGTGCGTGCAGTCGTAGATCCCGTGCGGGTCCTGGGCTAGGTCGTAGAGGCGTTCCCTGGTCTCGACGTCGCGCGGGTCGCCGACGAACCGGTAGGCCTTCGCAAGGGCGGCAGGGCCGATGAAGTCGGGGTCGGCCTCCATCGACAGGCAGGCCGAGACGCAGGCGCCGCACTGGATGCAGGCGATCGTCTGGGTGATGTCGACCATCGCCTCCGGCTCGACGATCCGCTCGCGCTCGGGCGGGTCGCCGTCGTCGAGCAGCCACGGCGTGACGCGGCGCATCTTCTCCCAATGGGTCGACTCCATGTCGACAACCAGGTCCTTGAGCACCGGCATGTTGCCCATCGGCTCGATCACGATCGGGTTGCCGCCGGCCGGCGAGAGCTCGCCCTGCTCGCTGTCGCCGCCGGTCACCTCTCCGTTGCCGTTCATCCGGTTGGCGCGCTCGTGGGCCTCGCCGATCTGGGTCAGGCAGGCGAGCGTCGACTGCCCGTTGACCTTGACCCCGCACGAACCGCAGATCGCCGCCCGGCAAGAACAGCGGACCGCCAGCGAGCCGTCGTCGCGGTCGCGCGCCTGGAGCAGGCCGTCGAGCACCGAGAGCGTCGGGTCGAGCTCGACCTCGAACTCCTGCCAGTAGGGGCCGCGGGGAACGTCCTCGCCGTCGGGCTGGTAGCGGCGGACCTTGATCGTGTACTCGGCCATCAGCTCAGTAAGTCCTCTCCTGGGGCTCCCACTTGGTCAGCGTGACCTCCGAGTAGGCGACCTCGGGGCCGCCGCCGTTGGGCACGAGATCGATGTGCTTCAGCCACTCCTCGTCGTCGCGCTGCGGGAAGTCGGTGCGAAACTGCGCCCCGCGGCTCTCCTTGCGCTCCAGCGCCGCGACGCACGAGCACTCGGCGCAGTCGACCATGAACCCGAGCTCGATCGCTCCGAGCACGTCCTGGTTGAAGACGGCGCCGCGGTCGTCGACGTAGGCGCTCGCGGCCTCCTCCTTGAGCCGGCGAACGATCTCGAGCGCCGTCTGAATTCCCTCCTCGTCGCGGAACACGGAGACGTGGCGGTCCATCGTCTCGCCGAGCTCACGGCGGATCTCGGAGACGCGCCGGCCCGAGCCGTGCTGGCGGCCTACTACCTCGGAGACCATCCGCTCCTCGCGCTCGAGGGTCTGGTTGGAGGGCCGGCCGTGCTCGATGCGCTTGGCGCGGGCGGCGGCGTGCTCGCCGGCGCGGCGCCCGAAGATCAGCGTGTCGAGCAGCGAGTTGGCGCCGAGCCGGTTGCCGCCGTGAACCGAGACGCATGCGACCTCGCCGGCGGCGTAGAGGCCCGCCACCGCGGTGGCGCCGTTGATGTCGGTCTTGACGCCGCCCATCGTGTAGTGGTTGCCGGGCTTGATGTGGATCGGCTCGCGGGTGATGTCGACACCCGCGAAGTCGCGGCCGACGAGGACTATCTCGCGCAGCGCCTCGTGGATCCGCTTGCGCGGCACGACCGTAATGTCGAGCGCGACGGTGCCGTCGGGGAAGCCACGACCCTCGTTGATCTCGGTCTGCTCGGCGCGCGAGACCACGTCGCGAGAGGCCAGCTCCATCTTGTTGGGCGCGTAGCGCTCCATGAAGCGCTCACCCTTGGCGTTTAGCAGGTGCGCGCCTTCTCCGCGGGCGCCCTCGGTGATCAGGAAGCCCTTCTTCGCCAGCGTCGTCGGGTGGTACTGGATCATCTCCATGTCCATCAGCGCGGCGCCGATCCGGTAGGCCATCGCGATCCCGTCGCCGGTGCAGATCAGCGCGTTGGTGGTCGGGCTCCAGACCTGCCCGTTGCCGCCGCTGGCAAGGATCACGTTCTTGGCGGTGAACAGCTCCATCTGGCCGTTGCGGATGTTTCGCATCACGGCCCCGACGCAGCGGTTGCCTTCGTCGATCGCCAGCGAGGTGCAAAACCACTCCTCGTAGCGCTCGACGTCGGCCGAGTGCTTCATCAGCTGCTCGTAGAGCACGTGCATGATCGCCTGGCCGGTGATGTCGGCGACGTAGTAGGTGCGCGCCTGCGAGGCGCCGCCGAAGGCCCGAGTGCCGAGCTTTCCCTCCTCGTTTCGATGGAAGGGGACGCCGAGATGCTCGAGGTGGAGGATCTCCTCCGGCGCCTCGCGGCACATGATCTCGATCGCGTCCTGATCGCCGAGGTAGTCGGAGCCCTTGATCGTGTCGAAGGCATGCGACTCCCACGAGTCGCCGGGGTTGAGCGCGGCGTTGATCCCGCCCTGGGCGGCGTTGGAGTGGGAGCGGACGGGGTGGACCTTCGAGACGATCCCCACGGAGACGCCCTGAGCGGCGGCCGCGAGCGCCGCCCGCTGTCCCGCGAGGCCCGCCCCGATAACCAATACGTCATGCGTTGGCAATGCGCGCGGCATCCTAAAGGACGCCTTAGGCGGGCCGGATTTCCGATGTCCGAGGGGCGGATCGGCGGCCGAGACGCCGGAGGCGGATCGCCGGTCTAGGCTTCGAGCGGTGATCGTCGGCATGCGAAGGCGCGCCGCAGTCCTGCTGGCGACTCTCGCCGGGGCAGGCGCCGTCGCGCTCGCGCTGGCCGGCGGGGATGAAGGAGCCGGCCTCAGCACCGCAGTTGGAGGGGCCGACCACGCCACTGCCGCGGTGGTCGCCGGTCACCTCCCACGCGCTGGGGCCGTGGCGGATCCACGCGGTGCCGGCGCCGAGCGCGTCCGCTACGGCGAGTCGGTGGGTGGCCGTCCGCTGCGCGCGATCAGGATCGGGGAGCGCTCGGCCGAGCGTACGGTGCTGATCGTCGGCTCGATCCACGGCGACGAGCGTGAGGGAGAGGAGGTCGTCGAGCGGCTGCGCCGCGGGGCCGATCGCTTTCGGGCCGACGTCTGGACGATCCTGGCCTCCAACCCCGACGGCGCCAGGGCGGGCCGCCGCACGAACGCCCGCGGCGTCGATCTCAACCGCAACTTTCCCTACCGCTGGCGCGCCGACGAGCCGCCGGGAAGCGGCTACTACCAGGGACCCCGGCCGGCCTCCGAGCCGGAGACCCGGGCGCTGATGCGCCTGATCCGGCGCCTCGACCCGGCGCTGACGATCTGGTACCACCAGCCCTGGGGTCAGGTGCTCGCGCCGTGTCGAGGCTCGGCCAAGCCCGAGAAGCGCTACGCACGAATTGCCGGGATGCCGGTCGAGCGCTGCCGCGGCGAGGAGCTGCGCGGCACCGTGACGAGCTGGGAGGAGCATCGCGACCGCTCGGCGACCGCATTCGTCGTCGAGCTCGACGGGGGAGAGCTGCGCGACGCCGAGGCCCGCCGCCACGCCCGCGCCGCCCGCAAGCTCGCCCATTACGGGCGCCGCTGAGCCCGCTACTGCGCCTTCATCCGCCCACGCCGGCTGCGCAGGACGTGAACCATCGACTTGCGGTAGTCGCGGTAGAGCTCGCCGATCACGCTGATCGAGATCTCCTGCGGGCAGACCGCCTCGCACTCTCCGGTGTTGGTGCAGCCGCCGAAGCCCTCGGCGTCCATCTGCTCGACCATCGCCCGGCTGCGGTCGTAGCGCTCGGGCTGGCCCTGGGGCAAGACGTTGAGGTGCGTCGCCTTGGCGCCCGTGAACAGCATCGCCGAGCCGTTGGGGCAGGCTGCGACGCAGGCGCCGCAGCCGATGCACGCGGCGGCGTCCATCGCCGCCTGCTGGGTCTCCGGTGAGATCGGCGTGGCGTTGGGCTCCGGCTTGGGGCCGGCGTCGACGCTGATGTAGCCGCCGGCCTCGACGATCCGGTCAAACGGCGTGCGGTCGACCACCAGGTCGCAGAGAACCTTGAATGGGCTCGCGCGGAACGGCTCGACGATGATCTCCGAGCCGTCGGTGAACTCGCGCATGAAGACCTGGCAGCTCGTTACCTGGCGCGGCCCGTGCGGCGTGCCGTCGATCGTCAGCGCACACGATCCGCAGATCCCCTCGCGGCAGTCGTAGTCGAAGGCGATCGGCCGCTCGCCCTCGACCACCAGGCGGTCGTTGAGGATGTCGAGCATCTCGAGGAAGGACGCTCCGGAGTCGATCTCGGAGACCCCGTAGGTCCTCCACTCGCCGGCGGCGGCGGCGTCGCTCTGGCGCCAGACCTTGAGCTTGAAGTTCACTGCCGCCGTCCTGCGCTCACGCGTAGTCTCGCTGCTCTAGCTCGACGGCCTCGAAGGAGAGCTGCTCGGCCGTCTTCTTCGGCTCGGAGTCTGGCCCCTCGAATTCCCAGATCGAGACGCTGGCCCAGTTCTCATCGTCTCGCTGTGCCTCGCCCCCGTCGGTCTGGTGCTCCTCGCGGAAGTGCGAGCCGCAGGATTCGTCGCGGTCGAGCGCGTCGTTGCACATCAACTCGGCCATCTCGAGGAAGTCGGCGACACGGCCGGCGTGCTCGAGGCTCTGGTTCATCCCCTTCTCGCCCGGCTCGATCGTCAGGTCGCGCCAGAACTCCTCGCGCATCGAGCGCAGCCCGCCGATCGCCTCGCGCAGGCCGTCGGCGTTTCGGAGGATCCCGCAGTTGTCGATCATCAGGTTGCCGAGCTGCTTGTGGAACTGCGACTGCGAGGTCTTGCCGCCGACCGACACGAGCCGTCCAAGCCGCTCGTTGACTTCGCCCTCTGCCCGCTCGAAGGAGGGCTCGGCGGTCTCGACGTTCGCGGCGTGCTTGGAGAGGTAGTTCGTGACCGAGTGGGGGACGATGAAATAACCGTCGGCCAGGCACTGCATCATCGCGCTCGCCCCGAGCCGGTTGGCGCCATGGTCGGAGAAGTTGGCTTCGCCGATCGCGAACAGGCCGGGAATCGTCGTCTGCAGCTCGTAGTCGACCCAGAGGCCGCCCATGGCGTAATGGGGCGCCGGATAGATCCGCATCGGGACCTCCCACGGGTTCTCGCCGGTGATCCGCTCGTAGAGCTCGAACAGGTTGCCGTAGCGCGAGTCGATCTCGGCCCGGCCGCGCTCGGCGATCGCGTCTTGGAAGTCGAGGTAGACGCCGCGTCCGGTCGGCCCCACTCCGCGGCCCTCGTCGCATACCAGCTTGGCCGCTCGTGAGGCGACGTCGCGGGGCACGAGGTTGCCGTAGCGCGGATAGCGCTCCTCTAGGAAGTAGGAGCGCTCGTCCTCGCCGATCTCGTCGGCCGAGCGCTCCTCGTCCTCTGCCTTCGGCACCCAGATGCGGCCGTCGTTTCGCAGCGACTCGCTCATCAGCGTCAGCTTCGACTGGTTCTCGTGCGTCTGCGGGATCGACGTCGGGTGGATCTGCGTGAAGCAGGGGTTGGCCATCGCCGCGCCACGCTTGCGGGCGCGCCAGATAGCCGTGACGCTGCAGCCAAGCGCGTTGGTCGAGAGGTAGTAGACGTTCGAGTAGCCGCCCGTCGCCAGCACGACGGCGTCGGCCGACCAGCGCTCGATCTCGCCGCTCACGAGGTCGCGGGTGATGATCCCGCGGGCGTGGCCATCGACCAGCACCAGGTCGAGCATCTCGTGGCGGGTGTGGACCTGCGCCCGGCCGTCGAGCACCTGCTTCTGAAGCGCGGAGTAGGCGCCCAGCAGGAGCTGCTGGCCGGTCTGACCGCGGCAGTAGAAGGTGCGCTCGACCAGCACGCCGCCGAACGAGCGTGTCGCCAAATGGCCGCCGTACTCACGGTTGAACGGCACCCCTTGGGCGACAGCCTGATCGATGATCCGAGTCGAGAGCTCGGCCAGCCGCCAGACGTTGGCCTCGCGGGCGCGGAAGTCGCCGCCCTCGATCGTGTCGTGGAAGAGCCGTCGCACCGAGTCGCCCTCGTTGGCGTAGTCCTTGGTCGCGTTGATCCCGCCCTGGGCGGCGATCGAGTGGGCACGGCGGGCCGAGTCCTGGAAGCAGAAGCAGTCGACCTTGTAGCCCATCCCGGCCAGGGTGGCGGCGGCGCTCGAGCCGGCCAGCCCGGTGCCGACGACGAGCACCCGGTGGTCGCCGCGCTGGCGCGGGCCGACCAGGCGGTGGTCGTCGAGCCAGGTGCGCCACTTCTCCTCGATCGGCCCTGCCGGGATGCGGTTGTCGAAGTCGGTCATCGCGGCTCCCCGGAAGCGGCCGTGGCCGCCGCCTCGCTGGTGGGCTCGGGGACGATGCCAAGCCAGAAGCCGAGCGGCACGGCGGCGAATCCGAGTGAGACGACGACGGCGAGCGCCGTCGCCGTGCGACGCAGTGTGGGGTTGCGATTCGGCTTGTCCCAGCCCATCGTCTGGGTCAGGCTCCAGGCGCCGTGGCGGAGGTGGAGTGCCAGCAGGCCCATCGAGACCACGTAGAAGACGACGAAGTACCACTCCTGGAATGCCGCGTAGAGGTTGGCGTAGACCTCGCCCTCGACAATCGGCGTCGTCTGGATCGTCGCGGTCGTGAACTGCAGCACGTGGAAGACGACGAACGCCAGCAGCACCAAGCCCGAGAGCAGCATCGTCCTCGAGGCCAGCGAGCGCTGGATCCTGGGAGGCCGATGGCCCTTCGGCTTGGCGGCCAGGTTACGCCGGCTGAGCTGGACGATCGCGACCACGTGGAGTACGAGCGCGAGCAGCAGGATCGCGCGGACCACCCACAGCGCCCCCTGCTCGGGGAGAGCCGGCGAGCCGACCTCGCGCAGCCATTCGCCGTAGACGTCGATCTCGGGCTCGCCGCCGCCTGGCCCCTGGAAGCCCTTGAGGTTGCCGAGCATGTGGACGATCAGGTAGAGGCCGAGGATCGAACCCGAGACCGCGACGACGATCTTCTTGCCGATCGTCGAGTCCCAGAACTGGCGCAGGATCCCGCCGTGCCGACCTGAGGAGCCCTCGAGCTCGCCCTCCTCGTTCAACCCGGGCGGGTGCGGATCGGCCACGTCGCCGATCTTAAGCTGCCGCCTCGGTCGGCTCGGCGCGGCCCAGCGAGCCGCGAGCCGCCTCTCATGCGGCGTGGCTCGGACGCGGCCTGCGCTCAGGCGCCGGCGCGTCGGCGCATCGCTCCGCTCAGCGCCCTGCCGACCTCCTCGGCGCTGATCACCCCGCTCAGTCGTCCTTCGGCGTCGATCGCGGGCAGGGCACCGAAGCGGCGCAGGTTGCGGTTGCCGATCAGCGACTCGAGCGGGGCGTCGTCGCGAACGCTGACCGGCCCCTCAGACTCGCGAGTGATCAGCTCGGCGACCCGCGAGGAGCCACGCGAGCCCTCCGGGACGGAGTCGGCC
>JACDBR010000252.1 GCA_013694825.1 Solirubrobacterales bacterium | reverse complement strand
CCCACGGGCGTTCCCCGGTCCGGGTCCGAATTCGGGGAGGCGCCGGGCCTAGCGGACCGGCAGCGAGAGCCGCACCTGCTCGAGCGTCAGGCTCGAGGGAACGTCCGAGGCCCGGAGGAATGGCTCGTCGTCCTGGGCGAGCTCGATCCGGATCGAGTGCCCCGACGGGAAGCGCCATCCGTTGCCGTGCAGCTCGTAGGTCACCGAGCCGGCGTCGATCTCGCGCGCGGTCAGCCGACGCGGGCCGCGGTCGACCAGCACCGCGCGACCGTCCGGGAAGACGTCGTAGAGCCGGGCGTTGAGCTGCAGCCCGCTGGGCTCGGGCGGCACCATCGAGGCGTCGAGCTCGACCGCGACGCGGGTCGCGCCGATCATCGTCTTCGACTCGGCGAGTGGGTCCCCGGTGTAGACAGCGACGCCCTCGCCGGCGGGCTCGTTCTCGACCGGGCAGCGGGCGCCGTTGGAGACCTGGTTGTTGACCGGGTCGGCGCTCTGCGCGTGGGGATTGCCGATGACCTTCGAGGTCGTCGTCTGGTCGGCGCCGAAGCTCAGTCGAAGCCGGCGGGGCGCGAGCCGCTCGAAGGTGGGCGCCCTGAAGCGTCTCCCGGGCTCGTCGGCCGGATAGCGGCTGCTGGCGTTCTCCGGGCAGATCTGCAGCGCCGCCGTGACGTTGAACCGCGGCCGCCGCTCGCGCGCGTTGGTCTGGGGCCGCGCGAAGTGGTCGATGAAGTCGTTGAGCATGCTCGTGACACCGATCCGCCGGCGGCTGGCCGGTGCGCGGTCGACGTCAGGCCGGTAATCGTCGCCGGCGCAGACGTGGTGGTCGCCGGCGCACAGATCGGCCCACTCCTTCGCCTTGTTCTGGCTGAAGTGCTGGTAGTCGCCGTGATAGCTCTGGATCGGATAGCCGGGCACCGCTCGGCGCAGGCGGTCGAGCATGCGCCGGTTCTCGACCGACGTGAACAGCGGGTCGGTGAATGTCGCGGCGTTGAAGACGGGTATCCGGTACGCCGGCCGCTTTCGAATCAGCCGGAAGAAACGGTTCTGGTAGTAGGCCGAGCGCTCGCGCATGAATTCCGGAAGCAGCTCGGAGACCGTTGCTGTGCAGGCCGGGCTGGAGTCGGGCGGGTAGGGAGCATTGAGGCAAGAGATCGCCTCGTCGATCTTCGGCGGAAACGTCGTATGGCTCGAGCCCGGTGGCACCCCGGTCTTGCCGCTGGCGTAGAGGCCGGCGACGATCGAGCGCTTCGGCAACCCAACGACCGAGCCCGCGCAGCGCTTGCCGCTGAAGTCGAACGAGGCCGAGTCGCAGCCACGCGTCGAGGGCAGGCTGCCAGGGCCCTGGAGGTGGCGCCCGGTGGGAACGAGCGAGTAGGCGAGGTCGGTCCAGCCGTACTTCGGCGCTGTCACCCGCAGGCTCATCTGGCGACCGCGACCGCCGGCGGCGGAGCCGCAGCGCCACTTCGGATCGGTCAGCGCCATCCACGAGAAGCCGCCGCCGTAGGAGCCGCCCGTCGTCACCACCCGACGCGGGTCGATCTGCACGCGATGCCCGGCGACGTCGGCGAAGCTCGAGGCCGAGCGCAGCATCTGGCAGGCGAGCGACTGGTAGTCGTTGACCTCGTAAGCGCGCGAGTCGAGCTCGGTCTGGCCGGTCGAGCCGCGGTTCTGGCCGTTGACGAAGCCGCGCGAGGTGTAGGTCACGACCGCGTAACCGCGGGCCGCGAACCAAGCGTTGGAGTAGTGCCACTTCTCGACCGTGGCGTCGGGGCCGTCGAAACTCTCGGCCTCCCAGCTCGTCTTGTTGCCCGCGCAGCAGCCGTGCATCATGAACAGCAGCGGATAGCCCCGCCTCGGCGGCTTCACGGCCGGCAGGGAGACATCGACGTCGAGCCCGATCCGGCCCTTCGAGTCGGCGCCGGGAACGTCCCCGGCGCCTAGGGCTTTGGCCGGGAGCCCCGCGTAGCCGCGGTACTTCGCCGGCACTGTGACAGCCGCCTCGCCGCCCTCGTTCGGCGTCGTTCCTCCGCTCTGCGGGACGCCGTCGTCGCACTTGATGAACGCGTACCCGGGCTCCGCCGTGATCCGTTCGCAGCTCTCGGGGCTGTGCAAGCTGGCCGGAACGCCGGCAAGCGCCGGCGCGCCGCCCGCACTCAGCAACCCCGAGGCGATCAAAGCGCCGATTCGTGCCCTGCACCCCACGCGAGTGACCCTAGACCCGTTCCCCCCGCGAGCACCCCAGTCGGCCCTGGGCCCCGCTTTGCTCAACTCATCCCCGCGCAGGTCAGGCGCGGGCGCCGGCCCTCGGGCGCAGCGGTCCGGCCGCCCAGGCCGCGAGGC
Organism: Solirubrobacterales bacterium; assembly: GCA_013694825.1. GTDB lineage: Bacteria > Actinomycetota > Thermoleophilia > Solirubrobacterales > 70-9 > JACDBR01. The sequence goes on along the minus strand of JACDBR010000252.1, from coordinate 165 downwards.
CGACCGCACCCAGCGCCCCGTGCAGGATCGTGTCGACGGCGTTGACCGGCAGCAGGCCGAGGAGCAGCTCTCCCATCTCGAGGGCGAGGCCCGCGAGCGCGACGATCACGTAGGCGGCGCCGCCCACCAAGGAGTAGACCCGCGAGGCACGCTCGCCGAGCGCGA
>JACDBR010000248.1 GCA_013694825.1 Solirubrobacterales bacterium | reverse complement strand
AGCCGCCGCTTGAGCCTCGCGCCTCGCGCCTGCCTTGGTCTCGCTCACGCCAGAGCTCCGCGTCGGGTCTTCTCAGATAGATCGGCTCGATGCTCTCCGGGCCATCGCCCCGCGCCTGCCCCAGGCGGCAGATCGCCGCCGCCGAAGGCCGGTGCTCGGCCGCCCCGGGATCGAGCACGGCGATACCCGCCGCCTCGAGCTGAGCCTGAAATCGTAGCGCCCCCGATCCGCCCGCAAGCGGCGGTGATGGACGCGCGGCGAGGGCTGCCACGAGCTCCTCGGGACCCGCGACCACGGGATCGAGCAGCTCACTACCTCCCGACCACAGCGAGAAGAAGCCCTCGCCGCGCCGTGCGTCGATGATCGGCGCCAGCTCTCGCTCCGTCGCCTCGGGTCGGGTCGCGATCGTCGCGGCCAAGGCATCGAGGGAGCCGACGGCGGCGATCGGGATGCCCGTCGACTGCGCCAGCGCCCGCGCCGTCGCGATTCCGATCCGCAGGCCGGTGAACGAGCCCGGGCCCACGCCGACCGCGATCAGGTCGATCTGCGGCCAGCCCCCCGCGACGGCAACGAGTTGCTCGAGCTCGGTCAGCATCGCGCTCCCGTGGCGCGGTCGGCCGCCCGCCACCGGCTCGACCCACCGCTCGCCGAGCAACGAATCGCCACTGACGATGCAGATCGCGGCGTGCTCGGTCGAGGTATCGAGGCCAAGGATCACCTCGCCTGTCGGGTCGGCCACGCGGTCGAGCCTAGACGGGGTTCGCGAGCCACCTCCCGGGCTGCGCGACGGACACGGACTGGGCCGACGCGCCCGGCCCTCATGGGCATCTCCTAGGCTCAGCCCTCGAGGCGGCGAGCAGCGCCGCGGAGCTTCGAGTAGATGCGGGAGGCCGAAATGGACGAGCGGAGCCGGAGTGTGGACGTGCGAGGGCAGCGCCTGCGGGCGGGCATCGCCGCCGTGGCGATCGCCGTCAGCGCCGCCGGTTGGGCCGGCTGCGGCGCAGAGGACCTCCAGGACGCGGCCGACACGGCCGACGAGGTCCAGCGCGAGGCCGAGGAGGCCGGTCAGGCAGCCGAGGATGCGCTCAATGAGGCTGAGGAGAAGGCCAACCAGGCCGCCGAGGACGCCGCGAACGCCGGTGACGGCTACTAACAGCCCGCCGAGAGCCGCCGAGCTGGGCCACAAGCCGCCGAGCTGAACCACCAGGCACAGCGACGCCCGCGCGTCCAGCGCACGGCGAAGCCAGGCTCCGCCGGGGCGCCCTCGAAACCGGCTAGGCGAGCACCGAGCCGGCGATCGTAATCTCGCGCGAGTCGCCGCCCGCGTGGGCGACCTGCACCCGGGCGGCCACGCGAGCTCCGTCGAGCAGGCTCGCGCCTCGGCCCTCACCGGGCCATTCGACGAAGCCGACCCGGTCGGGCGTCAGGTAGTCGTCGAGCAGGCCAGGATCCTCGTCTGCCAGATCCTCGAGGCGGTAGAGGTCGAGGTGGGAGACGCCCACCTTCCCCTCGTAGCTGCGCCCGATCGTGAAGGTCGGCGAGGTCACCGGCTCACGCACGCCGAGCGCCCGACAGGCGCCGCGGACGAACGTCGACTTGCCGGCGCCGAGCTCGCCGCCGACCAAGACGACGTCGCCGGGCCGGAGCCGGGCCGCCAGGTCGGCGCCTATCGCCTCGGTCTGCTCGGCGCTCTCGCTGCGAAGCGCCCGCCGGCTCACTGAGAGCGCAGCGCCGGGGGGCCGGCGATCAGTGCAGGCAGCTTGGCGAAGTCGTCGCGGAGCGTGTCGACGAGCGAGCGAGTTCGCAGCGCGGCCGCCGGATGGAGCAGGGGGAAGACGTACACGGTTCTCACGCCCAGCGTGTGGATCTGCGGCGTGCCACGGACCTTCGTGATCCCCGTCTGCGAGCCGGTCAGGAGCTTGGTCGCGAAGTTGCCGAGCGTCGCGACGACCTTCGGCTCGATCAACTCGATCTGGCGGTGCAGGTACGGCGTGCAGGACTCGATCTCGTCCGGCAGCGGATCGCGGTTGCCGGGCGGGCGACACTTGAGCGTGTTGGCCACAAAGACGTCGTCGCGGCGCAGCTCGATCTCTGCCAGCAGTTGATTGAGAAGCTGCCCGGCCCGCCCCACGAAGGGCAACCCCTGCGCATCCTCCTGAGCCCCGGGTGCCTCGCCGACGAACATCAGCTCCGCGTCGGCGTTACCGGCGCCGAAGACGACCTTGGTGCGCGACTCCGAGAGCCGGCAGATCGTGCAGCTCGATGCCGTGCGGTAGACCCCTATGAGCTCATCCCGGCGCTCGGTGGCGCTCCTCGAAGCTGCGGCGCTCACCCGTCTCCTCCGCGCTTTCGCTCCCGGGCTCGCCGGCGGGAAGCCTTGAAGTTCGCTTTCGTCCGCGAGTGGAGCGCCGCGTTCTTGCGCTCCTGGCGCTTCGCGTCGCCCCTGGACTTGGCGATCCGCGGCGTCGGAGCCTGGGCCGAGTAGACCCGTGGCGCCTCGGTCGCCCCGCACTCAGGACAGCCGGCCGAGGCGGTCCCGGCGACGACTAGCGACTCGAAGCGGGCCGAGCACTCGCCGCATTCGAACTCGTAGATCGGCACGGATCGATCGTAGGGCCCGGGCCGGATCGGCTCGCTGCATATAATCCGTCCTGCCGCGACCCTCTGGGCGTGGACAAGGCCGGTCCTCCGGCAAACGTTTCTTCGACCCACCAGCGCCGTCTGGATTCTCGATGCGAGAACTGGAACGGGATTTCCCCGATCGCCCCGACACCGCTTGCCCGCCACGGGCCCTGAAGCTTGCCGTGGTCGGGATCGGACGCGCCGGAGGGGCGGTGGCGCGAGCCGCCGCCGAGGCCGGGATCGAGGTCACGCCGGCAGGCCGGCGCGACGCACTCGAGGCCTGCCTCGCCTCCGAGGCGGCGATCCTCAGTGTGCCCGACGACGAGATCGCCGTGGCGGCCGAGGCGGTTTCGGGCGCAGCCGGCGCCCTGCGCTTCGCCGGCCACCTGAGCGGGGCCGGCGGTCTCGAGCTGCTCGCGCCGCTCCACGCCCGTGGCACGGAGCTCTTCTCGCTGCATCCGCTTCAGACCCTGCCCGATGCCGAGGCGAGCTTGGCGGGCGCCTGGTGTGCGGTTACGGGATCCAGCCGCGCGTCGATCGAGTTCGCCCGTGAGATCTGCGAACGCCTCGGGATGCGGCCCTTCGAGGTTCCGGACGAGGCTCGCGCCGCCTACCACGCCGCCGCCTCGATCGCCTCGAACCTGATGATCGCGCTGGAGGAATCGGCGGTCGAGCTGCTCGAGCGCGCCGGGGTCGCCCAGGGCCGCGAGGCGCTCGTTCCGCTCGTCCTCCGAAGCGCGGCCAACTGGGCCGACCTCGGCCCCGGAGCCCTGACCGGTCCGATCGTCCGCGGCGACGAGACGACGGTCGCGATGCACCGGGCGGCGATCGCGACGACCGCCCCCGAGCTCAGCGGTGCCTACGAGGCGCTCGCCGAGCGGGCACGCGGGGTCGCCCGCTCCACCGCCACGCCGCCCGGATCCATCGAAGCGGGGCAGGCTGGCATCGATCGCCTTGCCGCCTCCGTTCCCGCGCCCGATCCGGGTCGCCCCCTCCTCGTCCGCTCGAAGGCCGAGCTCGATGCGGCCCTCTCCCCCGCTCGCGCGGCTGGGGACTCGATTGGCCTCGTTCCGACGATGGGCTTCCTGCACGAGGGCCATCGCTCGCTGCTGCGGGCCGCCCGGGATCGCTCCGACGTGGTCGTGATGAGCCTGTTCGTCAACCCGGCCCAGTTTCGCCCCGGCGAGGACCTCGCCTCCTATCCCCGCGACGAGGCCGGCGACCTGGCCGCCGCGGCCGCAGACGGCGTCGACATCGTCTACGCACCCCGCCTGGACGAGGTCTACCCAGAGGGATTCGCGACCGCGGTCAAGGTCCGTGGCGGCCTCACCGACGTGCTCTGCGGAGACCCGGCCCGCCGCGGGCCGGCCCATTTCGACGGCGTCACCACGGTCGTCGCGAAGCTGCTCTCCAGCGTCCGGCCGATGCTCGCCTTCTTCGGCCAGAAGGACGCCCAGCAGGCGATCGTCGTGCGGCGAATGGCTCGCGACCTCGACCTGCCGGTGGAGATCGTCGCGATGCCGACCGTCCGCGAGCCAGACGGCCTCGCGATGAGCTCGCGAAACGCCTACCTGACCAGCGACGAGCGCCGCCGTGCGCCGGCGCTCTACGCCGCGCTCAGCACGGCCCGAGACGTCGCCCTGACAAGCGGCGACCTCGGGCGGGGACTCACCGCCGCCCGCCGGCTGCTGGCCGAGGCTGGGGTCCAGCCCGAGTATCTGGAGGCGCGCGATGCCGAGGATCTGAGTGCGGTGAGCGAGCTGGGCTCGAAGCCGGTCCTGGTCGCGCTCGCCTCGCGGCTCGGATCGGCGCGGCTGATCGACAACATCGTGATCGAATCGGAGGTAACCGGATGAGCGCACGCCCGAGGATCACGATCGAGCGGACCGAGCGAGCCCCGGTGACCGTGCCCGAGCTCGGCCAGATGAAGGCCGAGCGCCGGCCGATCGTCATGGTGACCGCCTACGACCATCCGTCCGCCAGCGCCGTCGAGGACGCCGGCGTCGACGTCGTCCTGGTCGGCGACTCAGCCGCCAACGTCGTGCTCGGCTATGAGTCGACCGTCCCCGTGGGAATGGAGGAGATGTTGATGCTGACCGCGGCCGTGCGCCGCGGGCTGCGCACGCCTCTTCTGATCGGCGACATGCCGTTCGGCTCCTACGAGGCGGCCAACGAGCTGGCGATCACGAACGCCCAGCACTTCGTCAAGCAGGCGGGCTGCGCGGCCGTCAAGCTCGAGCGCGGCGGAGCCTCGGTCGATCGCGCCAGGGCGATCGTTCGCGCCGGCATTCCGGTGATGGGCCACGTCGGGCTGACGCCCCAGACGGCCGCGGCGCTCGGCGGCTTCAAGGCTCGGGGCAAGACCGCCTCGCAGGCGGCCCAGATCGCCGAGGAAGCATTGGCACTGCAGGCCGCGGGCTGCTTTGCGATCGTCTTCGAGGCGATCCCGGCCGACGTCTGCGAGGTCCTGATGGCGAAGATGGAGATCCCGGTCATCGGGATCGGCGCCGGGCCCGCGACCGATGGCCAGGTGCTCGTCTTCCACGACCTGCTCGGGATCGGCTCGGGGCGCTCACCGAAGTTCGTCAAGCGCTACGCCGAGCTCCAGGGCGAGCTCGTCGCGGGGGTGGAGCGCTACGCCCGCGAGGTCCGCGCCGGCACTTTCCCGGCGCCGCAGCACTCCTACGGGATCGAGCCGCACGAGCTGAGCGAGTTCCGCCGCTATCTGGATCAGGAGACACTGGCCGGCGGCGACGCCGACTCAGCCTTCTCGGGCTGGCTCGGCTAACCGCTCGAGCGGCCCGAGCGCAACCCTGATGGCGGTGCAAACACAGGAGCTTCGCCTCTCGACCGATGGCGACGGCGACGTCGTCGACCTGACCTCCGAGCTCGAGGCATTCGTGGCGGGCTCCGGCGCGCCGGCGGGACTGCTGAGCGCCTTCGTACGCGGCTCGACGGCCGCGATCACGACGATGGAGTTCGAGCCCGGTGGAGTCCACGATCTGCGTGCGCTCCTCGATCGGCTGATCCCGGCTGAGGGCGACTACGAGCACAACCGGCTCAACCACGACTCCAACTCCCATGCTCACCAGCGAGCCTCGATCATCGGCCCGGCCGAGTCGATCCCGATCATCGGCGGCACGCTGGCTCTGGGGACCTGGCAACAGGTGGTGCTGGTCGACTTCGACGACCGCCCGCGCCAACGCACGGTGATCGTGAGCTTGGTCGGCTGACCGTAGGGGCGGGCACGCCGGAGGCTCAGGGCTCGTCCGGCTCGCCCTTGAACCGAATTCGGCGAATCACCCGCGCGGGGACGCCGGCAGCGATCGTTCCGGGCGGGACGTCCTTGGTGACGACCGAATTGGCGCCGATCACGGCTCTGTCGCCGATCGTCACCCCAGGAGTAACGACGCAATGAACGCCGAGCCAGACGTTGGAGCCGATCGTGACCTCGCCGCCCGGCTTGAATCCCTGCTCGGTGATCGGTTTGTCGGGATCGTCGTAGCGGTGGTCGGAGTCGCCGACGAAGCAGCCGTTCGCGAACATGACGTGGTCGCCGATCGTGATCCGCTCGAAGGCGGCGAGCATCGTCCCGCGGTTGAGGAAGCAGCCCCTGCCGATCTCGATCCGGGCGTCAGGCGCGAGCGTCAGCCAGCAGCCCGGCTCGAGCAACGTGCTCTCCCCGATCCGAAGCCGGCCTTCGTCGAGCGCCTCCAGCAGCTCGCCCTCGACCGGATAGCGAACGAAGGCTCCCGCTCGGGCCATGTGGCGGTTGATCCGCCAGCGCCGCCGGAGCTGGTGGTTTCGCTCGTACCAGCGGCGCTTCAGCCACCACAGGCGCCAGCCCGTGGGAGCGCCGCCAGGGCTCACCGCGCCGCGGGTCTCGAGTGCCCCTCAGGCATCGGCCGCGCTCGGCGCCGCGAGCGAAGTCGCTCGGCGCCGCGCCGCTTCCTGTCGGCGGCGAGCGCACGCATAACTTGGAGGTCGGCGAGGCACATTCGAGCTTCAGACTACCCGCGACCGACATCGGGGGAACTGGTTTCGCGAACCGCGAGCGCCTATCGGGCCAGTGATTCACCGCGGCTCCGCGGAGCCGTGGGCCCCTCCGGCTCAGGCGGCGATCGGCTCGGCCCGGCGGCCTGGCTTCGAGGTGCGCCGCGGGATCGGCGCCGGCTCCTGTGCTTCGACGAGGTCGCGCAGGAAGTGGCCGGTATAGGAGCCCGGGTGGCCCGCCACCTGCTCCGGGGTGCCGGAAACGATCAGCTCGCCGCCGGCGTCGCCACCCTCGGGCCCGAGGTCGATCAGCCAGTCGGCGGTCTTGATGACGTCGAGGTTGTGCTCGATCACCAGCACGGTGTTGCCGGCGTCGACCAGCCGCTGAAGCACCTCCAGCAGCCGCTCAACGTCGGCGAAGTGAAGACCCGTCGTTGGCTCGTCGAGGATGTAGAGGGTGTTGCCGGTGGCGATCTTCGAGAGCTCGCTCGCCAGCTTGATCCGCTGCGCCTCGCCACCCGACAGCGTCGTCGCTGCCTGGCCCAGCCGGATGTAGTCGAGCCCGACGTCGTTGAGGGTTCGCAGCCGGCGGCTGATCTTGGGGATCGAGGTGAAGAACTCGGCCGCCTCGGCAACCGGCATCTCGAGCACGTCGGCGATCGACTTGCCCTTGAAGCGGACCTCGAGCGTCTCGCGGTTGTAGCGCTTGCCGTGGCACTGCTCGCAGGGCACGTAGACGTCGGGCAGGAAGTGCATCTCGATCTTGATCTGCCCGTCGCCGCGGCAGACCTCGCAGCGGCCCCCCTTTACGTTGAAGGAGAAGCGGCCCGGCTTGTAGCCGCGCGCCCGCGACTCGCGAGTCTGCGAATAGAGCTGGCGGATGTGGTCGAAGATGCCCGTGTATGTAGCCGGGTTCGAGCGCGGGGTACGGCCGATCGGCGACTGGTCGATGCTGATGATCTTGTCGACGTCACGGATCCCCTCGATCCGGTCGTGGGCGCCCGGCCGCAGCCTGGCGCGGTGGAGCCGGTTGGCGACCGCGCGGTAGAGGATCTCGTTGACCAGCGTCGACTTGCCCGACCCCGAGACCCCCGTTACGCAGGTCAGGACGCCGAGCGGGAAGGCGGCGTCGATGCCCTTGAGATTGTGCTCGCGCGCGTTTCGCACCAGCAGCTCGCCCTTGGGGCGACGCCGTCGCTCGGGAAGCGGGACCGCGCGCACCCCGGAGATGTACTGGCCGGTCAACGAGCGCGTGGACTTGGCGATCCTGGCCGGCGTGCCCTCGGCGACCACCTCTCCGCCATGCTCGCCCGCGCCCGGGCCGATGTCGACCACGTGGTCGGCGGCGCGGATCGTGCCCTCGTCGTGCTCGACCACGATCACCGTGTTGCCGAGGTCGCGCAGCCTCTCGAGCGTCCCGATCAGCTTCGCGTTGTCGCGCTGATGGAGGCCGATCGAGGGCTCGTCGAGGATGTAGAGCACGCCGACCAGGCTGGAGCCGATCTGGGTCGCCAGCCGGATCCGCTGGGCCTCGCCGCCCGACAGCGTAGAGGCGGAGCGCTCGAGCGAGAGGTAGCCGATCCCGACGCTGTCGAGGAAGCGCAGCCGCTCGGCGATCTCGCGCACGATCAGCCGCGCGATGGCGCGCTCGGTCTCGGTCAGCTCGAGCGCCTCGATCCACTCGAGCGCCGCCTGGGCTGAGAGCCGCGAGTACTCGTGGATCCCGAGCCCGCCGATGGTCACCGCGAGGCTCTCGGGTCGCAACCTCGCCCCGCCGCACGCCGGGCATGGCTGGAGGGCCATCAGATCCTCGACCCGCTCGCGGGTGGTCTCGGAATCGGTGTTCTCATAGCGGTTCTCGAGGCTCGTCAGCAGCCCTTCGAAACGCACCGTGTAGGTCCGCAGGCGGCCGAACCGATTGCGATAGGTGACCGTATGGCGGTCGCGGCCGGTGCCGTTCAGAAGCAGCTTGCGATCGCGCGTCGAGAGGTCCTGCCACGGCGTATTGACGTCGATCTCGTTGGCCTCGGCGACCGCCTCGAGCAGCCGGCGGTGATAGAGCGACGCCGCCCTGATCCACGGAGCCAGGGCGCCCTCGGCGATCGAGAGCGTCGGATCGGGGACGATCAGCTCCGGATCGATGACGCGCTGGAAGCCGAGCCCGTGACAGCGCTCGCAGGCGCCGTGGGGGGAGTTGAAGGAGAAGATCCGGGGCTCGAGCTCGGGCATCGAGTGCCCGCAGTTGAGACAGGCAAATTTTTCCGAATAGGCCTGCCGCTCCTCGACGTCGCCGGGCAGCTCGCCGGAGCCCAGCGCGCCTCGGACTCCCCCCCGCTCGTCCTCCGCTTCGCGTCCGGGGGTGCGGAGTTTGGGCGCCTTTGCGCTGGACTCCTTGAGCACCTCCACGTCGACCAGCCCCTCGGCCAAACCCGCGGCCGCCTCGATCGCCTCGGTGAGGCGCTTTCGCAGCCCCTCCTTCATGACCAGGCGGTCGATGACGATCGAGACGTCGTGCTTGTACTTCTTGTCGAGCTTGACGCCGGCCAGGTCGTCGAGCCGGCGGACCTCGCCGTCGATGCGGGCGCG
>JACDBR010000221.1 GCA_013694825.1 Solirubrobacterales bacterium | reverse complement strand
GGTAGCGGACCTCGCCGGCGCCGACCGAGTCGACGCAGACGAACAGCGTCGTCTCCCGGTCGAGCTCGCGGTGTGCCCTGGCGAAGCCTCGCATTCCCTCCGAGAGCGGGTCCGACGCGCCGGCCAGAACGACCCAGACGTCGAGCGCGGCCGGTTCCTCCGCGTCGAGCTCACGTGCTACGGACAGCACGGTCGCGACGCCCGAGGCGTTGTCGTTTGCGCCCGGGGAGACTCGCGACGTGCCGACATCGAGATAGCCGAAGGCGCCGAGCAGGAGCAGCAGGGTTGGGATGACCTGGAGAAGCGAGAGGCCGTCGGACTCGAGCCCGGCCGCCTGCGCGGCAGTCACCGGCACGAGGAAGGCGAGCGACCAGAAGATGACCCGAGTCGGGCTCCACGGTAGCCCGGTCAGCTTTGTCAGCCGAGCGAACAGGCGAGCGCAGCGGCGCCCGTTGAGAACGCCCGTGCGAGGTGCGTCGAGGCCGGCGCAGAGGACTAGCCGCACCAGCGCGTCAGGGCGGCTGCCGGGGGAGACGACGTTCTGCGAGGCCCGGCGGAAGAACAGCGAGCGCAGCAGGTAGAAGCGGGCGTTGAGGTCCAGGTACAGCGAGGTCGCGGCGACCAGCACAAGCGCGAAGCCGATCACGGGCTGTGTCACGGTGACGACGCTGCCCACGCAGCCGATCGCGCAGTGCAGGGCGAGCGAGAGCGCCCAGTTGGGATGGACGTAGGTGGGCTCGACCGCGACCTGTCGGCCGATGCCGCGCAGATGCTCGGCGAAGCGGTTGGCGGCCCGCCGCTCGGCATCGCTGCCGGCCCGGCGGCCGCGGAACGAGACGAGCTCGTCGATCAGCGCCGCATGGTGGCCAAGCTCGCGCGCTTCGTGCACCGCGGTTCGATCGCCCGGGCTCATGCGCTGATTATCCGCCTCAGCGCGGAGACCGTCAGCGCTTCGGCCCAACATCGGAGAGCGTGGAGGACCTTGGCCTGGGTCGTCACGGCCTATGCGGCGGGTGGGATTCGAACCCACACGCCCTTTCGGGCACGGGTTTTTGAGACCCGAATGTCTACCGTTCCATCACCGCCGCATCGCACCCATTCTGCCGATCGTAGGTCGACCCATGTGGTCCGTCGCGCCCAGATTGCGCCGGAACGCCGCGCGGAGATCGACGAGATCAGCGCGCTAGCGTCGCCAGCATGTGCGGCCGCTACACGCTCGGCAACCCCGATCCGCAGACGCTTGCGAAGCGCTTCGAGCTCGAGATTCGCGAGTCGGTTCGGCTCGAGCCGCGCTTCAACATCGCCCCGACCGACCCGGTCCTGGCGATCCGTCGGCGCGAGGACGGCGCCCGCCAGCCCGGCCTGCTGCGCTGGGGCCTGATGCCAGGCCGCTGGGCCGAGGAGGGGCGTCCGCTGATCAACGCGCGCGCCGAGACCATCGCCACCCAGCCCGCCTTCGCCGAGTCGTTCGCCGAGCGCCGTTGCCTGATGCCGGCCGACGGCTTCTACGAATGGCTGACCGACGAGCGTGGCAAGCGCCCGGTCTGGTTCAGCCGGCCTGATGGCGAGCCGTTCGCCTTCGCCGGTGTGTGGGCCGAGCTTCGCCGCTCCAACGGGTCGCAGACGGAGCCGATCACCTCGTGCGCTCTAGCGACCTGCCCGCCCAACGAGCTGATGCGCCCGATTCATGACCGGATGCCGGTGATCCTCACGCCCGGCGCGGAGGCGGCCTGGCTCGATCCCGAGGCCGAGGTCGACGAGCTCCGAAGCCTGCTGGTGCCGGCGGCCGAAGACGCCTTGATCGCCCGCGAGGTGCCCGATCTGGTCAACGACGTCCGCCAGGACGGGCCCGAGCTGATCGGGCCGCGCGAGGACCAGGCAAGCCTGTTCTAGGACGTCGGGGCCGCACGCGCACGAGCGCAGCGGGGGCGCAGAAGCGCCTCAGGCCGGCTCGCCCGCCATTCGGCCCTCGCCGGTCGGGCGCTCCTCCTCGACGTTCCACTCCTGCTGGAAGGCAACCATCGCCACAGCAACAAGAACGAGCTGGACGACGACCACAAGCACGGTCAGCATCCCGAGCAGGTCCTCGGGCAGTATCGGCGAGTCGAGGCCGTCCTTGGCGCGGTCGAACCAGCTCGGCACGGAGACGGCACCGAAGATCGCTATCAGCACGGCGAGCGCCGCAATGACCGGCAGTATGCCCCGGTTCCAGCGGATCACGAGGATCGCGAAGAAGATGTAGAGGACGCCGAAGATGATCGTCAGCACGGCGGCGCCGGTGCTCTGGAGTCGCTCCCAGCCGCCGATCGTGACGACGGCCAGGAGGCCGGCCGAGATCAGCAACACGATCGCGACGACCAGCTTGGTGGTCTTCGACGTCGCCTTGTGCCGGTTAGGCCGCCAGAGCTCCTTGCCCTGGTCCTCCTCTGACTTAGCCATGCGCGAAGGTTATTCCTCGGGAGGTCTCTTGTGTGCGATTGGTGACGTGGCAGGCCACGGCGCCCGCAAGGCATTGGGTGTAACGGGCGAGCGGGGGAGCCGGGATTCGAACCCGGGTTCTCGGTTTTGGAGACCGAGCGAATAGGCCGCTAACTCACTCCCCCGGAAGACCCGAAAGCTTATTGGGCGCTGCCGGGCCCGAATGCGGACGAGAGGACTCGAACCTCCACGGTCAAATAAAAAAAGAAACTAAACCACGCGCGTCTTCCAATTCCGCCACGTCCGCCCGCATCCGACCGTAGCGGGCCGCGACCAAGCGGTCCGGTCTTCGGCGCCGCGACCGAAACTCCGCCTCTGGGCCGTGTTCTTCTCCAGGCAGGGATGAACGCGCTCAGACACAGCCGGTCTCAGGTCCGTCGCTCCGTCGTGGCATCGGCGGCGGGGATCCTCCTCGCCCTCGTACCGATTGCGCCGGGCGGCGGAGTCGACACGGCAAGTGCCCGCGTGGGGTGTCCGGCGGCGGACCGCCCCGTCGACGGACTCTCGCGCGCCGAGGCCCGCGCCGCGACCGTCTGCGAGATCCGCCGCCAGCGCCGTCTCACCGGCCGGGCTGTGGTCAGGCCCGACGCCCAGCTCCACACGGCGACGAGGCGGCACGCGAGGCTGATGGTCAAGCAGGATTGCTACGAGCACATCTGCCGCGGCGAGGCCTCGATCGAGGGCCGGCTCTTCAAGTCGGGCTACCTGCGCGGGGCACGCAACTGGAGCTACGGCGAGAACATCGGCTGCGCGACGAGCGTCCGGCAGATGATCGCGACCTGGCTGGCCAACGAACCGAGTCGCAAGATCCTGCTCGGAAAGGCCTATCGGGACATCGGCGCCACCGTCACCAAGGGCGTCCCCTCTGAAGCCCAGAACTGCACCTCGGACCCGAGCTACGGGACGTTCACGGTCCTGCTCGCCGTCCGCCAGCCCCGCTAGGCGCGGACTCGGACGCCATGGCGACCGACTGAGCAGGCGCCGCGTAACTGAAGCCGACCGCGCAGGATTCATACGAACGTCCGGCTTCGTAGAACGGGCGTCCACGCCCTGATGCCCTCGCGTCAAGCCGGCCCGGCCAGTGCCGATCTGAGCCATGCATGGCGCATACCCTCCGCATCCAAGTCCTCCTCGCCGCGCTGGCGGCTCTGCTCGCGGCACTGACGCTCGGGGCCCTCAACGCGCCAGTCGCGCATGCGAAGGCCGATTGCCCCGGAGCCGGCAAGTCGCCGAACCAGCTTCGCTCCGGCCAGGCGCGCGACGCGGTTCTCTGCCTGGTCAACAAGCAGCGTCGCCACCACGATCTCGGGCGGCTTCACCGCGATCGCAAGCTTCAGCGTGCGGCCATGCGCCACAACCGGGTCATGGTCTCCAAGCGCTGCTTCTCCCACCAATGCAGCGGCGAGCCCTCCCTCGAGGGACGGCTGCGCCAGGTCAGCTATCTGCGAAGTGGCCTCTCGCGCTACGCGTACAGCGAGAACATCGCCTGGGGCGGCGGCGAGCTCGGCACCGCGTTCAAGATCGTCAAGGCCTGGATGCACAGCCCCCCACACCGGGCCGCGATCCTCAGCCGCACCTACCGCGAGGCCGGGATCGGCTTCCACGACAAGGCTCCCGGGAGGGTCGGCTACTCGGCCGGGACCTACACGATCGACTTCGGGCTGGCGCGAGGCTGAGCGCGGCCGCCGCCGCGGACGGCCGTTCGTTTCGCGGCGTGCGCTACGTAAGATCAGCCGCACGCGGGCGAGGTGTTAACGGCTGCACGTGAGCCTTCCAAGCTCAAAGAACGGGTTCGACCCCCGTCGCCCGCTCTCCGGAGTTCAGCCCGAAGGTCCGTCCGTAAGAACGAAGCGCAGCGCCCGTCTGCGACGAGCGGTTCGGCGCCGACGGCAGTGGGCGCAGACGACTTCGCACTCGTCGACCGGCTTGAGGGCACGGCACCGGTAGCACTTCTGCAGCGAGGGAACAGGCTCCATCACAAACATATGTTCCCATCCAGGCCGGCGGAACGGCCGATAGACTCGCCGCCCACGGGGCGTGGCGCAGTTTGGTAGCGCATTCGGCTGGGGGCCGAAAGGTCGCTGGTTCAAATCCAGTCGCCCCGACTGTCTCCCTCGGTCCGACCGCGGGCGACAGCCAAGCCAGGGAGTGCCGGGATCGCGCACGACCAGCGCGGTTCCGGCCTCTCGCCTTGCGACACGAACCGACTCGGCGCGACACGCCCACCAACGCCGTCGAGTGGTTTGCACCACTTCTCGCACCACTGCGAGAGCTTTCCGCGCACCACTGCCCGCGAGGCGCTTATCGGCTAGCCCGCGGACGCCCGGTAGCCCGGGAACCCAGCAGCCGCCATAAGCCCCGCGGGGGTCCTGACCAGACCGGCGCGTGATCTAGGCAGATCGACGACGAGGCGCCGCGGTTGAAGCTCGGATTCGGACGGCCAGCTCGTACAGCGAAGGCGCGATACCCGACCTCGACCGTATGGGAGCGGAGAGCGAGCGGATTGGTCCTTCTGCTCACGGCGGCACCCCCTGATCTCGCAGGCGAAGCGTCCGGTAAGGGCAGCTAGCCCCTGCGCCCACACAACGGAAGGAAGCCTCCCTTGAGCTATAGGTCACGCGAACGGAAAAGACGCGCTCGGGCCGCGATTGGCGAAGCGCAGCGCGGCCAGCGCGAGAACTACGCCGGTCGTCACTACATCACCATCGTCAGCCGCAGCGCCTGCTGCAATCGCTGCGGCGGCTCGCTGCGGGAAGGCGCGGACTGCGTCTACCGACACACGCCGCGAGAGATCCTGTGCGTCACATGCGCTGACCTGTCCAAGCTCCGGTACCGCCCGTCGCTGCGCTGGGAGAGGCTGCGCCGCAAGAGGTCGTCGACGGTGGCGGCATGACCCGGCTGCTGGTGCTGAACGTCGACCGCACCACCGCCGGCCACTTGGCAGTCGCGATCGAGCTCCATCGCCGTCACCTCGAGCGCGCCGACAAGCCGTGCCCGCCCGGTCTGATCGACCTCCAGCACGCCGCGATCGAGGCCGGACGCGGGGCGACAGACGACGACAACAAAGGCGACACCGTCCCGGAGCTCGCCAAGACTGGGGGCGATGTTCTCACCCAGCGAAAGGCTGCCGAGATCCTGGGCCTCTCGGCCCGGACGATCGGCCGGATGCTCGACCGAGGCGAGCTCGAAGGCGTCACGGTCGGGTCACGTCGACGAGTTCTCGGTCGAGGTCTCGACCGCTTCGCTGTGGGGCGAGGGCGCGACGGACCAAGGAGTTGACGTAGCCCACGTTGGTCGCGACGAGGCCGCGGTGCGAAGCTGATGGCGGCCCTACCCGGTGTCAACGCCGAGCTGGCCCTGACCGCTCGAAGGATCCGCCGGCTTTGGGAACAGCTACCCGAGGCCGACCAACCCCCTCGGGTTGTCGCCGACTGGCGAGCGATGCGGCGCGAGGTCGAAGCCGCCTGCTCCGCCGGCAAGCGTGACGAAGCCTTGGCCCTGATCGCCGACTACCGGGAGCAGGCCGAGCAACAGCTCACCGCAGCTCTGCTCCCTGCCCCGTCGCAGGTGACGGCATGAC
>JACDBR010000030.1 GCA_013694825.1 Solirubrobacterales bacterium | reverse complement strand
AGCACCTCGACGAAGGCCTCTACGAAGCGTCCATCGAGCTGAGTCCCCGAGACCCGCCTCAGCTCCTCGATCGCCTCGTAGGAGCTGACCGGCTCGCGGTATGAGTCGCGCGCCGTCATCACGTCGTAGACGTCAGCGATCGCGATGATCCGCGAGATCATCGGGATCTGCTCCCCACGCAAGCCCCTCGGGTAGCCGAGGCCGTCGAGGCGTTCATGGTGGGCGAGGATGATGTCGCTGATCGGGGCATAGCCATCGATCTGGGAGACGATCCGAGCGCCCTCGTAGGGGTGCTTTCGGATCTCCTGCCAGTCGTCCTCCGTCAGCCGCCGGTCGGTGCTCTTGAGAATCCGGTCGGGCAGGACGAACTTGCCGATGTCGTGCAGCAGCCCGGCGGTGTGGGCCAGTTCCTGCTCGGCCTCAGACATCCCGGCTTGCAGGGCGATCTCGCGCGAGTAGCGGGCGACCGCCGCCGAGTGACGCGCGGTCATCTTGTCGCGGAGGTCCAGCGTGCGCAGCAGGGCGGAGAGCAGCGCGACCTGAAAGCCGGCGAGTTGCCGCGCCCTGAGCTCGAGCTCATCGCCTCGCTCTTGCGAGACGAGGAGGGCCCCGACCAGATGCTGGAAAACGACGACCAGGACGGCTAGGAGGGCCACGGCCGCCAAGCCGATCTGGACATAGGCATACGCGACTCCAACGGCGAGCAGCGCCGAGGCGAGCTCAGATGGCAGCAGCGGGATTAGTCCGCGCTGCACCTTGGTGATGAAGCGGCTTCGCTCCTCGTAGCAGCTGTAGCCCGCGATCAGCGTGAAGTCGATGGCCAGCGAGACGCAGAAGAGTCCAAAGACCAGTAGGAGGAAGGATGGATCGCTGCTCGAGACGGTCGTTGCCGCGAGAGTCTCGAAGAAGAGCGTTCCCGCGATCAGAGGAAACCAGGCGTAGGTAACGAGATTGATGAGTAGATGGTTGCGTCCGTACCGATCCTTGACCCAACCGGCCAGGATCGCGATCACCGCGATCAGTGCGGCCGGCGTGGGTCCGAGGAAGACCGCGCCGGCGACGATCGCGAGGAAGCTCGAGGAGATGAGCGTCTTGTGGACCTTCGTGTTGATCGCAGTCAGATCACTCACGACAGCCATGGCAAGCAGGGTTCCGAGCAGCCCTAGGTTCCAGTCCGAGTAGCCGTCCAGGAGCAACGCGACGGGCAGCGCCACCACGAGGGCGGCCAGCTCGAGCCCGATCACACGTCGTGACGGTCGGTCGGTCATCCGTGCCTGTCTCCGCTTCCTCTCGAGGGCTGGCTGGAGCTAGCCGCCGACCGCGGCACGGCCGTAGCGGGGCACCGCCGGTGCGGGCTGGCGCATCGACTCGATGAAGCGGTCGAGGTCATGAGCCGCGTAGCGGCGCTGGCCGCCCGGCGTTCGATAGACCGGGACGAGCCTCTGATCGGACCACTTGCGAAGCGATGCGGAGCTGACGCCGAGATAGGTCGCGGCTTCGCTCACGTTCAAGAGCTTCGATGTGACTTCTTCCATTTGCAGCGCCTTCCGTGCTGGGTCCGCCCAGGGACGAGCGAAGGTCGTGGACTCACGCCCTCTTTACGGCTCGAATGTGGAAGCCCACAAGCTCCAACTGCGCTCTTGCAGGCAGATGCACAGGTTCAGGCCACCGAACCTCCGCACTCAGGTCAGGCTTGTGCAACCTGGGCGTGGAATTTCGAACCGGGCTGGGAGAGGAATTGCGCCGATCTCCCGGGTCGATCGAGGCGCCCCCGTCGGGTCGCCTCGGGCGGGCGGCCTCGCAGCCGGCTTGGGTCGCCTAAGAGATGATCGCGTCGAGGCGGGCCAGCGCCTCGGCGGGTGAGGAGCCGAGCATGGGCACGCCCTGGCTGCCGGCGACCAGGCGCGCGGCGCGGAAGCCGAGCAGGCGGGGCGAGCTCGGGGTTCGAAGCACGCTTCGCAGGTGCGGCCCGATCACGTCGAGTCGCGATCCTTCGCCGCAGAGGATCACCGCCGCCGGCCGCAGCGCCCGCAACGCCGAGGCGAAGCGGCGCTCCGGCAGCTCGGCCGAGAGCATCAGCACGCGGTAGCCGGCGCGACGCAGGAAGAGCTCGAGCGCCTGGGCGTGAAGTGCCTCGAGGCCAAGCGGGCGGGCCGATTCGAGCAACAGGATGCCGTCGGGGCGGGAGGCCGGCGGGGCGAGTCGCCGGGCTGAGTGGATCCAGCCCGTTGCCCAGCGACAGCCGTACTCGAACTCAGCCTCTCGACGGGGCTGCTCGGCGGCGGTGATTAGCGCCGGAAGCAGCACCTCCTCGACGCTGCGCTCAACCGAGCGCAGGGCGAGGCTCTCCTCCATCGCGCGATCGGCGGTCGCCTCATCGAAGCGCTCGAAAGCCGAGATCAGCCGCTGGGCCGAGGCCGGAGCCGGGCCACGACGGCGTGCCATCTCGACGGCCGAGGAGATGTTGCCGGTCTCAACAAGCGCATCTCGCAGCGCCTCGAGGTCGTCGAGCGCGTAGAGGCGGTGCTGTCCAGGGGTGCGGCTCGGGTTCGGGTAGCCGAGCCGGCGCTCCCAGCTTCGCAGCGTGCTCGTACTGACTCCGAGCAGCTCAGCGGCGGCGTTGATCCGCACGCTGCTCACGCGCGCTCGTTCCAAGCGTGCAGGTTCACGACAGCTTTCTCGTCCATCAGGGCGGTTTACTCAAGTCCCGGTGGACAAGTTGCAATCGCGCGGGTGCGGTTTTCGTTCCCTGGGGAACCTCAGCCAGGCTCGCCGGTGGCCGGGTCGGCGCCGTTCTCACGCGGGGCCGAGCGGACCATGACCGCAAGCCCGGCGGCCTTGGCCGAGTACGTCGCCTCCTCGGCCGCTTGAAGCAAGCCCTCAGGGCTGTCGCCGTCGTCCGGGCAGCAGGCGACGCCGATCGCCGCGCCCAGCCGCGGTCCTTCCGTGCCCTGCGAGCTGTCGATCAGGGTCGCGAGGCGCTGGCCGACGTTTCGCATCCCGGCGGGCGTCTGATGTGGAGCAACGATGCAGAACTCGTCGCCGGCGAGCCGATAGGCGCTGTCGGCGGAGCGGACCTGGCGCGCGATCAGCCCCGCGATCGCGGTGATCATCCGATCGCCCGTCTCGCGGCCGTATGCCTCGTTGATCCGTGAGAGCCCGTCGATGTCGACCACGGCCAGCGCGAACCCGTGGTCGTAGCGCCGGTGCTCGGCCAGCAGGATCCGCAGGTGCTCGTGCAGGTGCGCCGCGGTTGGCAGGCCCGTCATCGGATCGTCGGCCGCGCCGCTTCGCCCGTCGACGAGCGCCCTGGTCACGCCACCCTGGATGCGGCCGAAGACCTCGGCAAGGCGGGTAACGGCGCGCGCGAAGTCACCCGGCTCGCGCTCGGGGATCTCCCGGCGCAGGGTCTCGATCAGCAGCACTTGAAGCGCCGCCAGGTCGCGTGGGATCAGCTCCGAGG
Organism: Solirubrobacterales bacterium; assembly: GCA_013694825.1. Taxonomy (GTDB): domain Bacteria; phylum Actinomycetota; class Thermoleophilia; order Solirubrobacterales; family 70-9; genus JACDBR01. The sequence continues at coordinate 4,115 of JACDBR010000030.1, read as the reverse complement.
CCTCGGCGCCGTCGCGCAGCCGGGCGAGATCGGCCTCGCGCCGGCGTCGCTCGCCATCCTCGGCGGCGGTGGGGGTCGAGAGCGGATCCATCGCGTCCGCGATGTCGCCGATCAGCGGCGAGGCATGGCGGGCGACCCAGGAGAGCGCCAGTCCCTCGACTTCGGGGAGCGGCGTGTTGCCGATCAGCTCGACCAGCCAGGACTTGGCCAGCTCCTCGCGGTCGCGCTCGGAGCGGACGGTCTCGAGGGGCGAGCCACGCATCTCGCCCAAGCTATTCGATGCGGAGGCAGAACCGGAAACGGCTAGCCGGAGCCCGGAGCGCAGGCGAGGGCCTGCTCGAGGTCCTCGATGCAGCGCTCGAGCGGGTTCAGCTCGCGCGCTGCGGCGAGCTCCTGGCGGCCCGCCTGCGGGTTCGGGCGCGCCGCGAGGATTGCGAGGTAGTAGTGGCCGGCCCATTCAGCCGGTCGTACCTCGATCGCCTTCTCGTATGCGAGCCGAGCGCGTTCGCGATCGCCGGCTAGGCGGGCGATCTCGCCCTCGACCAGATACGGGACATCGTCGAGTGGGTTGAGCTTCTCGGCTCGCTCTATAGCGCGGTAGGCGCCCTCCGGGTCGGCGACTCGAAGCTCGCCGGCCTCGGTTAGGTAGCGGTCACTCAGAAACGGCGGCACCGTGGTCGCAGCCAGGAGGGCCACGAGGACCACCAAGCCGCCGCGCCGGGCGACGCCAGGGACCCGTCGCCGACGGTCGACGGGCACCGCTCGCGCGCCCGCGGCGGCTCCTAGCACGGCGAGCACCGGGGCGGTGACCGCCGGCACCGACCAGAACCAGTCGACGGAGGCGTGGGCGAGCCAGTAGACGCCGATCGCGAGGGCGAAGGCCGAGACGCTCGCCGCCCGCTCCCCTTCCGGACGCGAGCGCCAGGCGCCGAGCGCGGCGCCGGCAATCGCGACGACCAGAAGCCCGAGGCCGACCAGGCCGAGCTCGGAGCCCACCTCGAGCTCGACGCTGTGCGCGTCCTGGACGTCTCGCTCGACCGTTCGCTCGCGGGTGTACTCGTAGCCGAACGCGCCGCCGCCGGCGCCGTCGACCGGGTTGTCGCCGATCTCGCTCACCGCGAGCTCCCAGAAATCGAGCCGCCCTGTCCCGGCGCTCACCCCGAACCGTGTCGAGGAGGACTCGAAGCCGGGGGTCTCGAGGCTGCGGAGCTCCTCGAGGCGCTTCTCGGCGAAGGACACCGGGTCGCCGACGGCAACGAGAAAGGCGCCCGCCGCCGCGACCAGGCTGACCGCCACGCCGACGAGCACGGCACGGTTCGAGCGGCGGGTCGAGCTGCCGAAGCCCGGCAGGCGCGATCCCATGTAGGCGACCAGCAGCCCCACCGCGACCGAGACCGCGCTCGTGATCCCCACGGCGAAGCCGACCGCCTTCATCTCGGGTCCCACGACGCCCAGACGGGTGTCGTCGGTCACCTGGAAGAGCTCGATCACCGATGGCAGCACGAGCAGGGCGGGCAGGAAGCCGAGGGCAAGCCAGCACAGCGTCCGCAGCTTGAGCGGGGATATCAGCACGAGAGCGAGCAGCGCTACGGCGAAGGCCGGGGCGCTGGCGCGGCTTTGGCAGACCACGGCCAGGCCGGCGCAGAGCGTTGCCGTGCCGCTGGCCAGGCCGCGCACCCTCCAGTCGACCCGTCGCGCGCTCGCCAGCCCGATCGAGGCGAGGAAGGCGATCGCGAAGAAGGCGCTCGTGGCGTTGCGGTAGCCGATCGGAGCCTGCAGGGTGCCGTCGTCGTTCAGGTAACGGCCCGGGTTATCTCCGCCGAGCAGCGCGACGGTCGCTATCGCGCCGGCGAACAGGCCGGCCAGCATCAAGGGGAACAGCGCCAGCTCCCGCCGGCTGCCGGCGCTTACGGCGATCCACCCGCCGAGCCCCAGGGCGAGGGCGTAGGCGCCGATTCGTTGCGCGTCGCCGAGCGCCAGGTTCGGCGCCGGGCTCCATAGAGCCGAGAGCGCCGACCAGAGCGCCAGTGAGAGCAGGCAGATCGTCGCGAGCACGGTCGGCCAGGCCAGCCGTCGCGCACGAAGGCGCGGGACCGCGATGGCCATCACCGCGATCCCGGCACAGAGCACGAATAGGCCGGGCAGCAGGATGGCAGGGAAGTAGGCGCCCTCCTTCCATGCCCACCAGGAGAAGACGACGGCCAGGAGGGCCGTCCCGAAGCTCGCCGCCGGACCCGTCCCTACCGGATCGGGGGGTGGGTCGTCGGTCGCGGCCTTCGAGGCGCTCGGCGGCTCCGGGCTCGCGATGCTCACCGCGGCAACGTAGCGGCCCCCGGCGGCGACCCGCCGGGGCCAGGCAAGCCGGCCGCAAGCACCGTGTTCGCACGCCCGTGGCATCTGGCCCGCTTGCCAAGATCACGGCGTGGCCGTCCACCTCCATGTCCACAGCGAATACTCGTTGCTGGACGGCGCCTGCAAGATCGCGCCGATGGCGCAGCGTGCCGCGGACCTCGGAATGCCGGCGCTCGGCCTGACCGATCACGGCGTGATGAACGGAGCAGTCGAGCACTACAAGGCCTGCAAGGCCGTGGGCATCAAGCCCGTGCTGGGATTCGAGGCCTACCTGGTCGACGATCGCCACGCCGCGTCGGCCCCTGGCGCGGCGCGCTTCGAGCGCAACCACCTGACGCTTCTGGCATCGAACGACGCCGGCTTTCGCAACCTCGTCAAGCTGACTTCCGCCGGCTTCCTGGAGGGTTTCTCCCGGGGCAAGCCGAGCGTCGACATGGAGCTGCTGGGGGGCTTCTCCGAGGGCGTGATCGCGCTGACCGGCTGCCTTCAGTCCCGCTTCTGCCAGCGCCTGATCGACGATCGTCCCGACGACGCTCGCGCGCACCTCGACGAGATGGTCGGGGTCTTCGGCGCCGACAACCTCTACTTCGAGGTCCAGGAGAACGGGATCCCCGTCCAGGACAAGGCCAACCAGGGGATCGCGCGCTTCGCCCGCGAGCTCGGCCGGCCGCTCGTCGCCACGGCCGACGTCCATTACCTGCGCCGTGAGGACTACACCCACCATGCGGCGCTGCTGTGCGTGCAGACGAAGTCGACGCTCGAGAACCCCAAGCTGAGCTTCGACACGAACGAGTTCTATCTCAAGGACTCCGAGCAGATGGAGGAGTCGTTCTCGGCCTGGCCGGGCGCGGTCGCCTCGACGCACGAGATCGCCGAGCGCTGCGAAGTCGAGATCCCGCTGGGCGGGCTGCTGCTGCCGCGCTTCCCGACCCCGGACGGCGAGGAGCCCGAGACGATGCTCCGCCGTCTGGCCGCTGAGGGCCTGCGTGCCCGGTACGGCGACCCGCCTCCGGCCGAGGCTCTCGAGCGGCTCGAGTTCGAGCTCGGGGTGATCGGCGAGATGGGCTTCGAGTCCTACTTCCTGATCGTCTGGGACTTCGTCAGCTACGCCAAGTCCAACGGTGTCGCCGTGGGGCCCGGACGCGGCTCGGCAGCCGGCTCGATTGTCGCCTACGCGCTCAGCATCACCGATCTCGACCCGCTGGCCAACGACCTGCTCTTCGAGCGCTTTCTCAACCCGGCTCGCAAGTCGATGCCCGACATCGACATCGACTTCTCGGTCCGTGGCCGCGAGCGGGTGATCCGCTACGTGGCCGAGAAGTACGGTCGCGAGTCGGTCGCCCAGATCATCACCTTCGGGCGCATGGCGCCTCGCGCCGCCACCCGCGATGCCGCCCGGGTGCTCGGCTACACGGTCGCCAAGGGCGACGAGCTCGCCAAGAAGATCCCTGAGCCGATCATGGGCCGCAACCCGAGCTTCGACGACTGCATGAAGGCGGGCCAAGAGCTCCGAAGCGCCTACGACGACGACCAGGACGCGAAGCGGATCGTCGACGTCGCCCGCGGGCTCGAGGGGATCGTCCGCAACAACTCGATCCACGCCGCCGCGGTCGTGATCGCCGACCGGCCGCTGCAGGAGGTTGCGCCGCTGCAGCTCGCCGAGGACCGGAGCGCCCCGGCGGAGCCGGCCGCCAACGGCAACGGCAACGGTTCGAGCAAGCAGCGCCAGTACAAGATCGTCACCCAGTATTCGATGGGTCCGG
>JACDBR010000199.1 GCA_013694825.1 Solirubrobacterales bacterium | reverse complement strand
ACCCTGGAGGCCGATCTCGAGCGCGCGGGCGAGCTCGCGGGCCGCCGTGTAGCGGTCGGCCGGGTCGCTCTCGAGCGAGCGCAGCACGGCGCGCGAGAGCGTCTCGGGCACCTCGGGGTCATAGGAGCTGGGGGAGAGCGGACGCTCGCTGTCGCGGCGGGTCGCCAATTCGGCCAAGGTCGAGCCCTCCCAGGGCAGGCGCCCGGTGAGCAGCTGGTAGAGGACGACCCCGAGCGCGTAGACGTCGGCCGAGGGCGTCGCCTCCTCGCCGCGCGCCTGCTCTGGCGCCAGATAGGCGGCGGTCCCGACCACCGAGCCGACCTGGGTCAACCTGGTCTGCTCGGCGGCGCGGGCGATCCCGAAGTCGGTCAGCTTGATCGTCATCTCGCCGGTCGGCGGCTCGTGGGCCGAGCTCCCAGAGCTCCGCCTGCCCGCTGGACCGCCCACCACCATCAGGTTGCCCGGCTTGACGTCGCGGTGGATGATCCCCTGGCGGTGCGCGTACTCGAGCCCGGCGCACGACTGGATCCCTATCTCGACCGCCCGGTTGCCCCCGAGCCGGCCACGCGCCTGCAGCAGCTGCGCGACCGAGCGGCCCTCGACGTACTCCATCACGATGTAGTGGCGATCTCGGTCTACGCCCGTGTCGTAGACCTGGACGATGTTCGGGTGGATCAGCCTGGCGACGGCCAGCGCCTCGCGGCGGAAGCGGGCGACGAACTTCTCGTCATCGGAGAGGTGCTCGGCCAGCATCTTGACGGCGACCGTGCGCTCGAGCACGCGATCGGTGGCGCTGTAGACGGTTGACATCCCGCCCGAGCCGAGCCGGTCGCCGAGCGCGTAGCGGTTGGAGATCAGCGCTGTGCTCATGGCGAGATCCCGCCGCCCTCGCCCTCGACCGCGCCGCCGCCGCCGTCGCTGGGGGGCGGGGCCTCCTCGGTCTGGCCCGGGGCCTCCTCGGAGTTGCCCGGCGCCTCGTCGGTCTCGGGTACCGGGACCTCCTCGGGTGCTTCCGGCTCGTCGGTGGGCGGTGGCTCCTCTGCCGGCACCTCCTGCGACGGCACCTCCTCGGAGGGCACCTCCTCCGACGGCACCTCCGGTGGCACCTCGTCGGTCGACGTCGTTGTCGTGGTCGTTCCCTGCGGCCCGCTCGTGTTCTGCTCGGCCTCCTGGCAGTCGGCCTCGACGAGATCGATCAGCTGGACCGCCCCGGAGCGAAGCCGCGTCTTGACCTCCTCGCCGACATCGGCCGGCAGGGCGTCGATCTGATCCTTGAAGGCCGCGGCGGTCTGGCCGGCGAGCTCGCAGTCGCCGCTCGCGAAGGAGGTCTCGACCGAAGTCAGAGCCTGACTGAGCATGTCGGCCTGATCGGAGTTCAGCGAGCCCTCCAGCGTCTCATCCTCGGCGCCGCAGCCGCTCATCAAAATCCCCGCAACGAGGGCTGGAAGCAGGAGTCTCGATCGCGTCTGGCGGCGCATCGCGGCGAGTGTATTGAGGCCACTGGCCGCCCTCACTGACCCGCGTAGAGGCGCCGCGCCAGGTGCCCGGGAAGCTTTGCCGCGACGATCGCCGCGGCGGCTCGATCGATGTCATAGGCGACTCGGTGGTAGGTCGCGTTCCACTCGCCCGTGTCGAGCTCCAGCCAGGCCGCCCGTGGATCGCCGTCGCGCGGCTGGCCGACGCTGCCCGGATTGATCAGCCAGCGGCCGCCCGGGAGCTCCAAGCGGGTGCCCACGCCGCCCTGGCCGAAGCGGGTCTGCCCCGCCAGCGGGCCCGCGTCGGGGACGACGAAGAACAGCGCCACGTGTGAGTGGCCGATCAGGCAGATCCGCTTCGGCTGCTCGGCGATGTTCTCGGTCGCCTGTTGCTCGGAGAGCACGTACTCCCAGATCGGGTCGCGCGGCGAGGCGTGGTAGAGGCCGACCTCGCGACTCTCGTCGAGCGGCTCCAGGGCGCGTAGGAAGTCGAGGGTTTCGGTCGCCGCATGGACCTGGGTCCAGCGCACCGCCTCAGCGGCTGCGGGAGAGAAGGTGCTGACGTCGAGCGCATCGAGCACGGCCAGGTCGTGGTTGCCGACCAGGCAAACCTCGGCCCGCTCGGAGACCAGGCGCGTGCACTCGTCGGGCTGGGCGCCGTAGCCCACAACGTCGCCCAGGCACCAGACCTCGTCGATCTCGGCGTCGGCAAGGTCCTCGAGGACGGCCTCGAGGGCGGGCAGGTTGCCGTGTATGTCGCTTATAACTGCGATTCGCATGGGGCCGAGGCGGCGGTTTATCGTAGGCAGCGGTGCCCTTACGACGCTTCGCGGGCCGAGTGGCCGACTCAGCGCTTGCGGGGCGGGGCCGGTCGCGCCCGAGACTTTTACGCGCCGCCGCGCTTGCCGCCGTGTCGATGCTGGTGGTCGCCGAGCTGGCGTTCCTGGCCCTCAGTCCCGCCGGTTACGAGTTCGAGCCGCAGGCGGTGCCCGAGCAGGCGCTGCTGGGTGGCGAGCGCCTCGATGAGGCCCGCGAGCTCGGATCCGACTATCGCGCGCTCTACGGCCTCGGCCTGCTCTGTCAGGCCGCGCTGTTGCTGGCGCTCGCGCTCGGTCGCCCTCGGGCCGCCGAGCGCCTCTGGCGTCGCCTGGATCGCCGGCCGGCGCTCGGATCGATCGCGGCCGGCGCGCTGCTTTGGATCGCGATCTCGCTCGTCGCCCTGCCTGCGAGCCTGCTTTCCCACGAGCGTGCCGTCGAGGCTGGGATCTCGATCCAGGATCTCGGCTCTTGGCTCTACGACTTCGCCCTCGGGACGGCGATCGGGACGCTGCTGGCGGCGCTGGCGCTCGGCCTGCTGGCGTCGATCTGGCGCCGGCTCGGGTCGCGCTGGTGGATCCCCGCCGGCCTCGCCGTCGTCGCGATCTCGGCCGCCTACGTCTGGCTCTCGCCGATCCTGCTCGGCCCGGCCTTCAACGACTTCCGAGAGCTGCCGGATGGCGACCCGGTTCGCGCCGACGTCATCCGGCTCGCCGAGCGGGCGGACGTCGAGGTCGGGGAGGTGCTCTCGGTCGACGCCAGCCGCCGCGGGCGATCGCTCAACGCCTACGTCGGCGGGCTCGGCGCCACCAAGCAGGTGGTGATCTACGACAACCTGCTCTCCGCTGCCCAGCGGGCCGAGCTGCGCTCGGTGCTCGGCCACGAGCTCGGCCACGTCGCCGCTCACGACCTGGCGCGCGGACTCGGTTTCATAGCGATCGTCGCCCCGCTGGGCCTGCTGTTCGCCGGCCTGCTCGCCAGGGCGCTCGTCGCCGGCCGCCGGATCCAGCCGGGATCGCCGGCGTCGCTTCCGGCGTTGCTGCTGGCGATCGGGCTGGCAGTCACGGTCCTCGGCG
>JACDBR010000196.1 GCA_013694825.1 Solirubrobacterales bacterium | reverse complement strand
CTCGAGCGCGCCGCGCAGCTCGTCGATCAGCGCCTGCGCCCCCGCCATCGGCCCGGACGCTAGCGTGGCCGCCGGGTCGCCGCCGGCGGTGCCGATGGCCGGGCCTCCCGGTGGGAGCGAGATGAGCAACGAGACGATCTTTACCCTCGAGGCAACGCCGATCAAGTTCGGCGTTGGCGCCGCTGGCGACGCCGGCTGGGAGCTGAGGCGACTCGGGGTCAGGCGGGCGATGCTGGTCACCGATCCAGGCGTCGCCGCCAGCGGCCACGCCGAACGCGTGCGCGAGTCGATCGAGGCTGAGGGGATAGAGGTGGTCGTCTACGACCGCGCACGGGTCGAGCCGACGCTCGCCTCGCTCGAGGAGGCGGCCGACGCGGTCCGCGGCGCCGGCGTCGACGGCATCGTCTCGGTCGGCGGCGGCTCAGCGATCGATACGGCGAAGGTCGCGAACCTGATCAACAGCCACCCGGCCTCGGTGATGGACTACGTCAATCCCCCGGTTGGCGGTGGGCGCAAGCCGCCCTCTCCGCTCGGCCCCCACCTGGCGATCCCGACCACCGCGGGCACCGGCAGCGAGGCGACGACTGTCGCCGTGCTCGACATCCCGGAGCTGCGGCTCAAGTCGGGCATCTCGCATCGCTACCTGCGCCCGACGCAGGGCGTCGTCGACCCGGAGCTGACCCGCACGCTCGGCGCGGAGGTGGCCTCATCGACCGGCCTCGACGTCGTCTGCCACGCGGCCGAGTCGTACATCGCCAAGCCCTTCGACGCTCGTCCGATGCCGGAGTCCCCCGACCAGCGGCCGCCCTATCAGGGCGCGAACCCGGTCGCCGACGTCTGGTCGGCCAAGGCGCTCGAGCTCGGGGGGCGCTACCTGCGCCGGGCGGTTGCCGACCCCGGCGACGTCGAGGCTCGAGGGCGAATGATGCTGGCGGCGACGATGGCCGGAGTCGGCTTCGGCTCGGCCGGGGTCCACATCCCGCACTCCTGCGCCTATCCGATCGCCGGGCTCAAGCACGTCTACCAGCCGCCGGGCTACCCCGCCGACCACGCCTTCGTCCCCCACGGCCACTCGGTGATCGTCACGGCGCCCGCGGCCTTCCGCTTCACCTACGAGGCCGACCCCGAGCGCCACCACCGAGCCGCCGAGCTGCTCGCCGGCGAGCCTCTGGCCGAGCCCGGCCCCGATTCGCTGCCTCGGGTCCTGGTCTCGCTGATGCGCGACGTCGGCGCCCCCAGCGGCGTGGCGGAGCTCGGCTACGGCGAGGACGACGTGCCCGAGCTGGTCGAGGGTGCGCTCAAGCAGCAGCGCCTGCTGGCCATCGCCCCCCGCGAGCCGACCGGGACCGACCTCGCCCAGATCCTCAACGCCTCGATGCGCAACTGGTAGCGCCCAGCCGCCCGCTCGTGACCAGGGCCGGGCCGCGCTTGACCCGGCGGAAACGCTCCTCTTCGCGCAGCTGCTGAGCCGGGCTCGTCCTCAGAACTCGAGGCGCGCACTCGCATCTCGAGGGGCGGTTTCCGCGCAATTTTCGACAACGGAGAGTGTCGCGCCCGGGAGAAATTCGAGAGCGCCTCCTGCTCTCGCCACAATGTCCGGTCGCGATGAAGCTGCGTCCCTACCAAGAAGAGGCCATCGAGTCGATCCGCGAGGCCAACGCCCGCGGGATCCGGCGCTCGCTGGTCGCGCTACCGACCGGGTCCGGCAAGACGGTGGTCTTCTCCCACCTGATCCGCCAGCGTGGCGGCACGGCGCTGATCCTCGCCCACCGCGACGAGCTGCTCCAGCAGGCGGCCGACAAGCTCAGCACGGTGGCGCCCGAGCTGGCGATGTCGATGGGCTTCGTCAAAGGGCCGCAGGACGACACCCACGCGCCGGTGGTCGTCGCCTCCGTCCAGACGCTGGCCCGGCGGGCGCGGCTGGCGAGGCTGCCGCGCGAGTTCGAGACCGTCGTCGTCGACGAGGCTCACCACGCGGCCGCCGATTCCTACCGGCGAATCCTCGACCACGTCGCCGGCTCGCCGCTGATCACCGGCTTCACCGCCACGCCCGAGCGCTCCGACAAGCGCCGCCTCGCGAACGTGTTCGAGGAAGTTGTCTACGCGAAGTCGATCGAGGAGATGATCAGGGCCGGGTACCTCTGCAACCTTCAGGGCATCCGCGTCGGCATCGATCTCGACCTGCGCGAGGTAAAGCAGAGCCGCGGCGACTTCCAGGCCGAGGACCTGGGCCAGGCGCTGTCGCGCTCAGGCGCGGTCGCCGACGTGCTTGACGCCTACCGCGACCACGCCTCAGAGCGCAAGGCGATCATCTTCTGCCCGACCGTCGCGCTGGCCCACGAGATGGCCGAGACCTTTCGCTCGGCCGGGATCGCCGCCGGCTCGGTCGACGGGCGCACGCCGCTCGACGAGCGCCGGGCGACGCTCGCGGCGCTCGGCACGGGCGAGCTTCGCGTCGTCGCCAACGTCGGCGTGCTGACCGAGGGCTTCGACGAGCCCTCCGTCGACTGCGTGGTGATGGCGGCGCCGACCCGCTCCCGGGTCAAGTACGTCCAGATCGTCGGTCGCGGTCTGCGCCTCCATCCCGGTAAGGCCGACTGCCTCGTGCTCGACGTCGCCGGAGTCTCGGACACGCTCTCGATCCAAAGCCTGCCGGCCCTGTTCGACCTCCAGGCTCCGCCGAAGCCGAAGGAGACGGTCACCGAGGCGCTCGACCGCGAGCTCGCCGACGAGGAAGAGCGCGCGGCCGAGCAGGCAAAGCGCGACGCGAGCGAGCGCCGCCGCGCCCGCAAGCGCCCGATCGCGTTCTTCTCGCGCGAGCGCCTCCACTGGCTGCGGGTCGGCGAGCGCTGGGTGCTCTCGGCCGGCGAGGGCGAGCTGCTGGTGCTCGACAAGGTCGCGGAGAAGGCCACCTCTTGGCGGGTGCTGCTCGTGGGCGAGAGCAACGCCAAGATTGTTGCCCGCGGTCTGGACCTCGGCTACGCCCAGGGAGCCGCCGAGGAGGCGGTCAGAGAGCGCGGGATCACTTATCTGGTCGATCGCGAGGCGCCCTGGCGCGCGACCCGCGTTGCGCCGGAGTCCGCTCGTTCGGCGGCCGGCCCCGACACGCGTATCGAGAAGTGCCGGCATACCCGGACTTTCTCGGTACGCGTG